>JBIIND010000077.1:0-7194 GCA_044337665.1 Cyanobium sp. | reverse complement strand
ACGGCCTTGTCCTTCGCCCCCGCCCCTGGTTATGCCCCCCGGACGGTGCCCCTGGCCTGGTTGGATAGCCTGGGTCGGGCCAGGCCCCGTCTGGCGACCGAACCAGGGTCCCGTTTTCGATCTCCCGCACCGCCGCTGAGAGCCTGCCGCGATGAGACTGGTCATGACCCTGCTGGTTCGGGATGAGGAAGACCTCCTGCGCGCCAACCTGGAGCATCACATCCAGCAGGGTGTCGATTTCTTCCTCATCACCGACAACGGCTCCAACGACGGCACGTCCGCGCTTGCCGCCGACTACGAGGCCCGCGGCCTGGCCGAGCTGATCCTCGAGCCCAGCGACACCTACGAACAGTCGGCCTGGGTCACCCGCATGGCCCGGGCGGCCGCCGAGCGCCATGGCGCCGACTGGGTGATCCACAGCGACGCCGACGAGTTCTGGATCGCCCGGGAGCCCGGGCAAACCCTGCGCCAGGCGGTGGAGGCCATCCCCGAGGGGTGTCGACGGGTCTTTGTCCCCCGCTGGAACGCCGTGGTCACCCGCGAGCTGGAGGCCGCCAGCCCGGCGATCACCCCCCAGGATGTGGGCTGGTTCGACAGCGATCCCCGCAACAGCCTGGGGGATCCCCTGCCCCCCAAGGTTCTCCACCGCGCCGATCCCCAGGTTCTTGTCGCCCAGGGGAACCATGACGCCACCCTGCACGATCCGGGGGTGCCCGACGGCCCGGAGCGGCTGGTGATTCTCCACTTCCCCTACCGGGGGCTCAGCCATTACACCCACAAGATTCGCCTCGGCGGACGGGCCTACCTGGCCAATCCGGGGCCGCCGAGCCTGGGTCTGACCTGGCGGATCGATTACCGTCACTATCTGGCCGGACGGCTGCCGGCGATCTGCCACTGGCGCCTGCCCGATGCCGATGCGTTCGCCGCCCGCCTTGCCGAGGGTCGTTACCGCCAGGCGCCGAATCCCCTCAGCCCCGCCAACGCGCCGCCTCAGCCGGCCTCCCCGATTCACCCGCAGCAACCTGCCGCAGACTCCGTCGGGATCATCACCCTGGCCGACGACAATTACTTCTGCGGTACACGCTTGCTCACCCTCTCCTGCGCAGGTCGTCTGCCGATCATTGTCTATGACCTCGGCCTGAGCGAAGGGGCCCGGGCCTGGATCGACGCCCAGGAGGGCGTGAGCCTGCGCCCCATTCCGGACACGCCGCTGATCCGGGCGATCCGCGCATCCCCCAGCTCCAGATCCCGGCCCAATGCCATGCGCGAGGAATGGCCCCTCTGGATCTGCCCCAGCCTGATCCAGGACGCCCCCTGGCAGCGGGTGTTCTGGATCGACTCTGACATCGTCCTGTTGCGCGATCTGGAGGAGATGCTCTCGCGACTGGACAACGCCCCCTTCATCGCGGAGGAGACCCTCGCGCCCGATGCCACGGATAATCCCGAGGAGCTCTACACGTGGTTGCCGCTTGGCGGCCCCCGTGATCGGCGGAACCGCCTGCGACTCAACGCGGGGCTCAGTGGCTGGGACCGCGACCGCGATGCCCATCTGCTGGACGCGTATCAGTTCCCGATCCGCTTGATTTTTCTCGCCGGAGTGCTCCCCCGCGACACGCTGCGCTGGTGGGATCAGGGCTCGCTCATCTGGGCCCTGCAGCAGGCCGGCTACGACGACACGCTGTTGCAGGATCGGCGCTGGAATCTCACCGTGGGGCACACGGCCCTCGGCGGGCTGCGCGTGGCTGCGGACGCTGATGACCAGACGCTGCTTGCGTGGATTGAAACCATCCGTCAGCTTGAGCCGGAAGCCGCCGTGGTGCATTGGAATGGCTACAACCCGGTCCCCTGGAGCGCCTGATGCCGATCGATCGTGAGCGGGGTTTTGGTTTTGTGCACATCCCCAAGACCGCGGGCACGGCGATCGAGATGGCCCTTGGCCTCCATGGTGATTGGCGCCTGGAGGATCGGGGGCGTTGCTACGGGCGCATCCGGGGCGAGGATTTGCTGCGGCGTGGCTATGCCACGAACTACCTGCAGCACCTTTCGATTCAGGAGCTGTGGGCCCTGCTGAAGGAGGAGGGGGTTCAGGGTTGCGAGCACTGGTGGTGGTTCACGGTTGTGCGCCATCCCTGGACGCGCCTTCTCTCGGCCTTCCGTCGCAAGGATCCAGACCTGTGTCAGCTCTATGCCTATCGCAGCGAGCGGGACCTTCGCGAGCTTGACCTGGCCGCCTTCCTGGAGGTGGCCGCCTGGTTGGACCATCCCCACCTGCGACCCCAATGGCGCTTTCTCGCAGGCTCGGCGCCCTGTGTTCAATGGTTTCGCTATGAAAATCTGCAGGATCTGCTCGGCAACCTCTCCGTGCGCATCCAGCAGCCGCTTCACCTCGAGCGGGTCAATCTGCCCACCCTGGATTTAGATGAATCAACGCTGGCGAACCGGGCGGAGTTGATGGCCCGTGCGGCGGAAGTCTATGGGGAAGACTTTCAGCGGTTCGGCTACTGTCTGCCCACCGGCTAAAGGGGAAAGGCCCGCCATGAAAAAGGGCTGCCGCCGGCAGCCCTTCCCTGGATTGGCTCCAGGCCTTGAAATTCAACCGCGAGCTCAGCGGCTCTCGGCGGCCATCCGGAGGCGTCGACGCAAGCGACGTGACCAGCCCAGGGCAATGCCCCCTCCGAGGATGGGCAAGGGGGTGGGCACCCCTACCTGGGCATTACTTGAGATTTTGATCTGGCCTACGGTAGCCGTGACGATACCGCTTTTGATCGTTACGGAGCCATCGAAGGAAATCAAGCCCGTACTGCCGCCGGAGAAGGTGATGGCGCCAGGGGACGAAATGTAGCGGTAAATGCCGTCGACAACGTTGCCACCGCCATCCCTACTACCTTCAAATGTGCCAACGCCAAACAGACGGCCCGGGCCGTCTGCCGTAAACGACTGGTTGCAGAGGTAACAGGGGCCGGAAAGGGCGATGGGCTGCCCCCCCTGGATCGTGTTGAATGAAAATTCCAGTGCCCGTGTGAAATCATCGTCGGTTCCCACGATGTTTTTTCCGAGAAACGGATCACCGTAATTCAGACGGAAAGCTTGATCATTCACGGGGAAGAAGCCTGCACCGGTGAATGCCATTCCCGTGGTGACGGTTGAGGCGCTGCCGTTTGGGCTCGGATTTGGATTGTAGTGAAAACGAGTGCCATAGGCGGTGCCTGCCGGCGCGCCAGAATTGGGCAAAGGCGGCGTCGGGATATTTTCTGCGGTCGTCCCAAGGTCAATGGCGTAATCCTGGGGTGGGGATGTCACCAGGTTGCCACTGGCAATTTTATAAAGTCCCCAGTTTTTTGTGTCATCCATCGTGTTGGGGTTGACAATGGGGTCGCACAGCCTGGTTGCTGTGTCATCCATGCAGCTCACGCCGAAAACAACCGTGCTTTGGGCATGGGCGGGCTGGCTCCAGGCAAGGGCCAGAGCACCAGCTGCCGAAGCCCAAATTGGGAGGACAGACCTTTTCATTGGAAGCGACCAAAACGCAGCTTTCGATTTCAACGTAGCCATCAATCCGCCAAGGCAACAACGCGGCTTCAAATGTCGGCAGATCCGCATATGGAGCGGAGTGGGCTGCCGATCCGTATCAGATGTGCTACGGGGAGGCTGGCTTGGTTTCGCTGTCCGGGCCGGGTTCGGCCATCGCTGTGCCGGCGGGTGCCATCTGGGGGGGGCGGATGGGAGCCGCCTCTTCGATCGGGTGGAGATGCACCACCGCGGGGGTCACGCTGCCCTCGGACGGTGGGGCCTGTTTCGCCGACCAGTCCCGGATCTCCTCCACCACGGCCTCCTCCCTCGGACGGCTGAGGATGTCGACGCTGCCATCGGACTGAAGGGCCAGCGGAACTTCGGCTGGGGCGCTGACCCGGCGTGATGGGATGTGGATGAGTCGGGCGTTGCCGATCCGCGCGGCAGCTCCGCCAGGGGTAGGCAGGCCTTGCAGCGCCCGCCGCATCGGCTCGCGCCAGGCTTCCGGCAGGGCCGCCATGGGATCGCCACTGAGGGTGCGACGCCCCTGTTCCGCCAGGGCGAGCGGTGGGATGGCTCGAGCGTTCAGATCGGCCAGGCTGATCGGTCCGCCCAGCAGTTCGGCCCGGCTGAATTGAGCTTGCAGGAGGCCTGGGGATGGGCTGGCCAACGAGAGGCTCTCCTGGCCGGCAGGGGGCGAACTGGCCGGGGCGGCGGGGATCGTGAAGGCTCCGGTGGGCGAACCGGGGAAGGAGGCCGCTCGGGAGCCGGCTTGTCCCTGGCCGGCTGGAGCACCAGAGCCGAGCAGGAGGCCGGTGCTGCTGGCCGGCCCCCTGCTGGCCAGCGCGCCAGGTGCGGACGGCAGGAGAGTGGCCGTGGTGCGGGACTGCCCCTCCGGAAGAAGCGGAATCTGGTTCCCAATCCCAGCTCTGGGCGCCTGGCTGCCGACGTAGGCCTGCCACCGGTCCTGGAGGTCGATCACCAGAAGCGGAAGCCAGATGCACTGGCTCAGCAGGGCCCAGGCCACGGGGCGGGAGGCCGATGGCGGCGTTTGTCGGGGCATGGGCGGGGGGACGGGGGACGATCCGGTGCGGCAGAAAGCCCGAAGCTCAGCGGTTGTTGTTGTTGTACCAAAGATAGTTGGTGTTCAGCAGGCTCCCGACGGTGCTGAGGGGCACCAGCACATCATTCACCACATCAAGGGCCTGTCCGAAGAAGCTGCGGTTCACGATGATGGTGTCCCGATCCCGCAGGGGGGGGTTGAAGGCTTGGGAGATGTCCCGGTCCTCGCGATAACTGAACACTTCCCGGGTGGTGACGCCATTGCGATTGAGGCGAACCAGCTCGACACTGTTCTTGTTGGCGCGCCACAACCGGGTACCGCCGGCCCGCAGGATCGCCTCCACCAGGGGTGTGTTGGCGGGGAGGCTCAGCGTGCCAGGGGACTTGACCTCGCCGATGATCGTCACATTGATCGACGACGGGGCGAGATTGGTGGCGCCCAGTTGGAGAACCTCGTCCGAGGGGGGATTCTCGGTGCGGCCGACGATCACGGTGTCGCCGTCAAACAGAATCGGATTCTGACGTTGATTGCCCACCTGGAACACCTGGGCCAGATCGAGGACGGTCTGTTTCTGGGAACCGTCGGGACCGGCCAGCCGGCGCAGCAGCACGCGACGGATGTCCGCGTTGAGGGTCACGCCTCCGGCCGTCTGAATGGCCGTGACGGGGGTGGAGAAGCTGCCGAGGGGATAGAGCCCGGGCCTTCCCACCTCCCCGAGGATGGTGACCTTCACCGGGCGGGGAGCCGTAAGGCTCAAGGTCAGCTGGGGGCGGACCAGCTGGCGTGCATAGAGGGAGGTCAACCAGCGGGTGGCCTGGCCGATGGTCAGGCCGTTGAGTTGAACCGTGCCGATCAGGGCCAGTGTGGTGGTGCCATCCGGGAGGATGCTGAATCCCCCTCCCACTTCCCGGGCGGCGGGATCGAGGAAGTTGAGGGTCAGACCATCGCCGGGCCCCAGAACATAAAGGTCGCTGTAAACCTCGGGAAGGGAAAGATTCTGGGTCTGACCTGGAGGCTGGCTCATCTGTCCAGCCGAAGGCGGCCCAGCGGCCGGTGCCGCCAGGGTTGAAACGGGCAGCAAAAACGAGGCCCCAACCAGCACGGTGGCAAGGCTCAGCCCCTGAACTGCGGGACGGCCGGCCCTCCACGGAACGTTCAGGGCGGCAGGGACGGCGGCAGTGGTCAGGCGGACGCGGAGGCTCACGTGGACGCTGGCGGGATTCCGTGGCAACGGGATGGGGATGCTGTCCGCCACCATACCGGCAAAAACTGGCGGGGCTGGTTGTCGAACTGACCCTCTCTCGACTGGCCTTACACTGGCCTTCAATTGAGCTGACCCATACGTGACGAGCACTGGGACCCCCTCCGATCTCGTTCCCGGGTCCCCCCTGGTCGGAGGCCGAGGGGACCTGTCCCCCACGGCCTACGGCCGGACGGCTGCCCTCGATTCCGCCCCGCCCACTTCGCCTCTGGGTGCCGAAGACCGGGGTGCGGGCACGGCGGCTGGACTTCTGCGCACGATCAAGCGCAGGCAGGGATTATTTCTTCTCGCCACTGCCCTGGTGACCGGGGGTCTCGCTGTCAATACCCTTCGCCAGAGGATTTTCTCCCCGGTCTACGAAGGTGGCTTCCAGTTGCAGATCAGCAACCCCCTCGAAGACCGCGGCGGCGGCGGTGGAGGCGGCTCAATCGAGAGCATTGCCCGCAGCAGCTTCAAGCCGGATGTCCCGAGCCTCATGGTGCTCCTGCGAAGTCCCCTGTTGATCCGTCCCATGGCGGAGAAGCAAGGCGTGAACCCTGCGGAGGTGATTGCCAATCTGGGAGTCAATCCCGCTTCCCAGGATGTTCAGAATGTGCTCAATGTCACCCTGCGCTGGGGCGATCCTGCAAAAGGACGCGCCATTTTGAACGCCCTTTCCCAGGATTACACCCGTTTCTCCCTCACCCAGCGGCAAGCTGCCCTTGAATCTGCGATTGGTTTTCTTAATCGCCAGGGTCCTCAGATTATGACCCGCATGAATCAATTGCAGGACCAGATGCTGCGATTCCGCAAAGAAAATAACTTCCTAGATCCCTCCACGACTGCATCGTCGATCCTGTCAGCGCGAGAGAGTCTGGTGGCTCAGATCAGATCGCTCCAGACCCAGCAGGTTCAACTATCAAGCGATCTGAAGTCGATCGAATCAGGAACCTTACAATTCTCACCCAGTGGTGCTCCCGCCGCCATCGATCAGATGGGCCGGCAAGGTCTGTTGATCCCCGGGAGGGGAGCGGGTGCTGAAGCAGTTGCAGGCGCACCCAATCCCTCCCAGCAGCTCTACAGCATCGACGAGCAACTTGCTCTCGCACGTGGCACCTTCCGCGAAGATTCGCCCATTGTGCAGTCCCTGCTCGCACGTCGCCAACAACTCCAGCCGGTGGTCCGACAGCAGTCCCTGGACGCTAAGCGGGCCGAGCTGTTTGCCAATCTGGCCCAGCAGGATGAAATCAATCGCCAGATCCTTCTGCTCAACGAAAACTTCCGCAGCAGCCCTCAGAGGGTGAGTGCATTCGAAGAGCTCCAGTCCAAACTAGAAAGCGCCCGCGACCAATATTCCTCCTATGTGGCGGCTCGGGAAAGG
>JBIIND010000075.1:0-7278 GCA_044337665.1 Cyanobium sp. | reverse complement strand
CTCAGCATCCGCTTCTGGCTGGATGTGCCGGAGGGGATCGCCGCCCGGCGCGCCCTGGAGCAGGCCCTGATCCGCCGCTGGCTGCCGCCCTTCAACAAAGAAACCCGCGGGCGCTGGACCACGCCCTTCACCGCCGAGGGCGACTGAACGCCTGCGCGGCGCTCGCTACGATCCCCTATCGCCCACGGCCGCTGCCCCGCATGGAATTTCGCTGTCTCGCCCCATCCGGCAATGTCCTGGAGGTCTGGGACGGCGACACCCTGGCCGTCGGTCTGTTCAGCGATCCCGAACACCCCGGCCGCGCCCACCTCACCCAGCGCTTCGGCGACGACCTCGAGCAGCATCTGCAGTTGCGGCGCTTCAAGGCCAAGCCCGGCGAAAGCCTCTGCATCGAGCGCCTCGGCCAGACGCCCTCCACCCTCGCGATCGTCGGCCTCGGCGAAGCCGCCGAGTTCCACCTCACCGCCCTGCGCAACGCCGTCGCCAGCGCCACCCGCATCGCCTCGAAGGTGGGCTGCCGCCACCTCGGCCTGCTCATGCCCGTCGAAGGACTGGGCGCGGCCGCCGCCGCCGCGGCCATGGCCGAAGCCGCCCGCCTCTGCCTCTACGCCGATCAGCGCTTCAAGAGCGAGGCCGAACCCCGCAGCCTGCCGGAGCAGGTCTCCCTGCTCGGCATGGCGGAGGACGCCGCGGAGGGGCTGGAGCACCTCGATGCGATCTGCGGCGGCGTCGAGCTCGCCCGCCAGCTCGTGGCCGCCCCCCCCAACATCGCCACCCCCCAGGCCCTTGCCGATGTGGCGGGCGAAATCGCCCGCGAATACGGCATGGAGCTCCAGGTGCTCGAACGGGCCGACTGCGAAGCCCTCGGCATGGGCGCCTTCCTCGGCGTCGCCCAGGGCTCCGACCTGCCCCCCAAGTTCATCCACCTCACCTACCGCGCCGCAGGGGACAACCTCCGCCGCGTCGTGCTGATCGGCAAGGGCCTCACCTTCGATTCCGGCGGCTACAACCTCAAAACCGCCGGCTCCCAGATCGAGATGATGAAGTACGACATGGGCGGCAGCGCCGCGGTGCTCGGCGCCGCCCGTGCCATCGGCCAGCGCCGGCCGGAGGGGGTTGAGGTGCACGTGATCGTGGCCAGCTGCGAAAACATGATCAGCGGCAACGCCATCCACCCCGGCGACATCCTCACCGCCTCCAACGGCGTCACGATCGAGATCAACAACACCGACGCCGAAGGCCGCCTCACCCTCGCTGACGCCCTCGTCTACGCCAGCAAGCTCGAACCCCACGCCATCGTCGACCTCGCCACCCTCACCGGAGCCTGCGTCATCGCCCTCGGCGAGGAAATCGCCGGCCTCTGGACCAACAGCGACCTGCTCGCCGATGGCCTCCTCTCCGGCGCCACCGCCGGTGGTGAAGCCCTCTGGCGCATGCCCATGCGCGAGTCCTACCGGGAGGGCCTCAAGAGCACCCTCGCCGACTTCAAGAACACCGGTCCCCGCCCCGCCGGATCGATCACCGCCGCCCTCTTCCTGCGGGAATTCGTCGACAAGGCCATCCCCTGGGCCCACATCGACATCGCCGGCACCGTCTGGAGCGACAAGCCCCGCGGCCAGGATCCCGCCGGCGCCACCGGCTTCGGGGTCCACACCCTGGTGAACTGGATCTGCGACGGCGCGCCGGCCTAGGTTGGCCGCTGCTCCACCGGCGTCGATGGCCCTCCCCAAGATCCGCTGGTACGTCAAGGCCCAGCTCGGCGTTCTGCTCCTCCCCGCCGGGCTCTGCGTCTTTGGGGAAGCGGTGATCCGCAAGGCCTTCCAGCCCGAGCGGGGCCCCTGGTTCTGGTACGGCACCCTCGGCCTGATCCTGATCAACGCCGGCATTGGGCTGATGATCGAAAGTGGCCTGCTGCGCGGCTACCCCGGCCGCCTCGGCAACTGAATCCGGATCAGGCGGCGACCACGCTGGGCACCACCGCCATGGGCTCCTCCAGCTCGTGGATCTGCCAGTGGGCCCGCTCGCCGCAGGTGGCCAGGATCGGCTCCACCTGCTCCGCCGCCTCGGACGGGGAGTCGTACGGGCCGATGTAGCGGGTCTGCAGACCGTCGCGGATGGTCAGCAGATACATACAGGAAACTCGTGTTGGACCCCGTCACGCTAGGGCCGCCGAACGGGGTTGAACAGGGTAGAGCCCAAGGGATCAGGGGGTTTTCACCGGATTCACGCTCTCTGCCGTCTTCAGGGTCTCGGAGGTTTCCGTCTCCGGCACCTGACGGGACGCCCCCTGGGCCTGGCTGCCCCCCCAGGACTCGGCGCTGCGGGCCCGCTTGCCCCACACCGCATCCAAGCGGCGGTCCCGGCCGCAGGACCAGCGGTAGTAGCGATAGGCCACGCCGTTGCGGCGGGCGTAGTTCTGGTGGTAGTCCTCCGCCGGCCAGAACCGGTTCAACGCCTTGATCTCCACCTTGATCGCCGAAGCGGGCCGGCCCAGCTCCCGGGCCGCGGCCAGCACGGAATTGCGCGCCTCCACTGCCTGGGTGGCAATGGTGGTGAAGATCGCCGGGCGGTACGACTCGCCGCGATCGCAGAACTGCCCGCCGCCATCGAAGGGGTCGACGTTGCGCCAGTACGCCCGCAGCAGCTTCTCGTAGCGCAGGCGCGTGGTGTCGAACTTCACCCGCACCACCTCCCGGTGGCCCGTACCACCGCCCGAAACCTGGCGGTAGGTGGGATTGACCAGCTTGCCGCCGCTGTAGCCGCTCGTGACATCCAGCACGCCGGGGAGATCCTCCAGGTCGTGCTCCAGGCACCAGAAGCAGCCCCCCGCCAGCACCGCCTCCTCCGTGGCGGCCCAGCCGGCCGGCGCCGAGCCGAAGACCAGCAGCAGGGCGAGGAACAGGGCGAGCAGGGGCCGGACGGGGCGCATGGCGGTCAGCCGGGGGCGGCGGCGGGGAGCTGGTCCAGGATGGCGGCCGCGGCGCGGTCGGTGACGCCGGGTTCCCCCAACGCCTGCCGCAGCCGACCGTACCCCTCCAGCATCCGCCGACGGGTGTCCCCGGTGGGCTCCAGCAGCGGCTCCACCTCCGCCACGATCGCCTCCGGCGTCAGCTGGTTCTGCAGCAGCTCGGGCACCAGCCGCTCCCCCAGCACCAGGTTCACCGGCGAGATGTGGGGCACGTTGAAGCGCAGCAGGTGTTCCGCCACCAGGGCGGTGACGCGGCTGACGCGATAGCCGGTCACCTGGGGCACCCCCCGCAACGCCAGCTCCAGGTTCGCCGTTCCCGATTTGGTGAGCGCCGCATCCGCGGCGGCGCAGAGGGTGGGCCGCAGCCCATCGGCCTGCGCCGCCCCGATCACCCGCGCCCGCGCGCCCGCCTCCGCCATCGTCCGCCGCAGCGGCTCCTCAAAGCCCGCCAGGGCCGCCGGCACCAGCACCTCCAGATCCGGGCGGCGCCGCTGCAGCAGGGCCACCGCCGCCGCCATCGGCGGCAGAAGATAGCGCAGCTCCTGGCTGCGGGAGGCGGGCAGCAGCAGCAACACCGGCGCCGCCTCACCGATGCCCAGGGCCCGCCGCGCCTCCGCCCGACTGGGGGGGGTGCCGAGGGTGTCGATCAGGGGATGGCCCACCCAGGTCACCTTGGCGCCGCGCGAGCCATAGAAGCGGGCCTCCTCCGGGAAGATCGCCAGGATCCGGTCCGAAAAGCCGATCAGCCGGGTGGTGCCCCCCTCCCCCAGCCGGAACGCCCACTCCTGCGGGGCGATGTAATAGGTGATGGGCACGGCGGGGTAGCGGCGCCGCAGGCGCAGGCCGAGGTTCACATTCGCCCCCATGTAATCGATCAGCACCACCCCGTCCGGAGGGTGCTGGCGCAGCCAGCGCCGCAACCGGGACTGCAGGCGCAGGGTGGGCAGGATCAGCGGCACCACCTCCCAAAGGCCGATCGCCCCCAGCCGGGCGGTGTCGGCCAGCAGCTGCGCGCCCGCCTGCGCCATCCGCGGCCCCCCCAGGGCCACCACCTCCAGGGGCAGCCCCCGCAGGGCCGCCTGGCGGTGCAGGGCGGCGATCAGCAGGGAGCCCTGCAGATCCCCCGACACCTCCCCGGTGCTCACCAGCAGCCGGGTCATCCGCGCTGGGCCGGCAGCGGCCCGCGGCGGCCCGGGCCGATCGACGCCTCGAGGAAGCGGCAGAGTTCCTCGGCCGCGGGGAGCAGCGTCTGCGCGCGGGCCTGCCGCAGCGCTTCCGTCAGCACCCGATCGCTGCGGTAGATCAACTGCCAGATCTCCTGCAGCTGGCGCAGCTCCGCTCCGTCCCTGCGCTCGGCCAGGCCGCTGCGCCGCAGCCCCACCCGATTGAGGCCCCGCACACGCCCCGGATGGCCCTCCACGATCATGAAGGGCGGGCAGTCCCGGTCGATCCGGCTCATGCCGCCCACCATGGCCAGGCTGCCGATGTGCACGAACTGGTGGATGCCCAGCACCCCGCCGATCACCGCCCGGTCGCCGATCACCACATGGCCCGCCACCGCCACCCCATTGGCGATGACGATGCGATCCCCCAGCTGGCAGTTATGACCGAGATGGCTGTAGGCCATCAGCAGGTTGCCGCT
The DNA here is from genome assembly GCA_044337665.1 of Cyanobium sp. Lineage (GTDB taxonomy): Bacteria > Cyanobacteriota > Cyanobacteriia > PCC-6307 > Cyanobiaceae > Cyanobium. The sequence continues at coordinate 2,668 of JBIIND010000075.1, read as the reverse complement.
GCCGATCCGCGTCTGCTCCCCCTCATGGGTGGCCCGGTTGATCGTCACGCATTCGCGGATCGTGTTCCCATCCCCCATCACCACCTCGGTGGGGGCGCCGTCGTACTTGAGGTCCTGGGGTTCCAGACCCAGGCAAGCCCCCGGAAAGATGCGATTGTCCCGCCCCATCCGCACCCGGCCGTCGATCACCACATGGGGGCCGATGCGGCAGCCGTCGCCGATCTCCACCTCCGCGCCGATCACCGCGAAGGGGCCGATCTCCACGCCGCTGCCGAGGCGGGCGCGGGGGTCGACCAGGGCCGTGGGGTGAACGCTGGTGGCCATCGCTGCGCTCGACATGCCTCAGTCCACCAGCGAGAACATCAGCTCGCCGGAGCAGACCAGCAGGCCGTCAACCGTCACTTCACCGCGCACCTTGCCGAAGCGTTGCCGCTTGAGGCTCAGCAGATCACAGCTGATGCGCAGCTGGTCTCCCGGCACCACCGGCTTGCGGAAGCGCACGCCATCAATGCCGGCGAACACGAACAGCCCCTTGGGCAGATCGGGCATCTGGGTGACGATCAGACCCCCCACCTGGGCCATCGCCTCCACGATCAACACCCCGGGCATCAACGGTCGCCCGGGGAAATGGCCCTGGAACTGCGGCTCGTTGAGGGTGACGTTCTTGATCGCCACCGCCCGCTTGCCCGGGATGTACTCGATCACCCGATCCACCAGGGCGAAGGGATAGCGGTGCGGCAGCAGGTTCATGATCTGCTCGCAGCTGAGCAGGGCTGACGCGGCCGGGGGGGCGGCGGGGCTGGTGGGCGGACTGGTGGGTGAGGTGGTGACGGTCAAGGGGGGCTCAGGCGGTCAGGGGAGGGCGGGACGGAGAGACAGCGGTGGTAGCAGTGGCAGTGGAGATGGCGGTGGCCAGGGCGGTATGCAGCCCGTGGGAGCCCCGGTAGGCAAACACCTGGGCCCGGGGCAGGCCCACCAGCGCCAGATCCCCCAACAAATCCAAGAGCTTATGGCGCACCGGTTCGTCGGCGAATCGCAGGGGGGGGTTGAGCCACTCCGCCCCGTCGCAGACCAGGGCGTTGTCCAGGGCGCCGCCCTGGATCAACCCGGCGGCGCGCAACTGCTCCACCTGCTCCCGGAAGCCGAAGGTGCGGGCCGGCGCGATCTCCCGCACGAACGCCTCCGGCGTGAGGTCGAGGGAATAGAGCTGGCGCCCGATCGCCGCCTGGGGATACTCCACCGCCGCCGCCAGCCGCGGACGCTCCGACGGCGTCACCGCCGCGAAGCTCAGGCCGTGGCGCAGCAGCAGCGGTTCCGCCGGCAGGGGCAGGGCCGGCCGCTCCCCCACTTCCCGCAGGCCCGCCTCCCCGATCGCCTCCACCCAGGGCAGGGCGGAGCCGTCGAGCAGCGGGATCTCCCCACCCTCCACCAGGATCTCCGCCTGGCTGACACCACAACCGGCCAGGGCCGCCAGCAGGTGTTCCACCGTGGCCAGCCGCCCCCCATCGAGCTGCAGGGCGGTGCACAACCGGGTGTCACACACCTGGGACGGGGCCAGGCGCTGCAGCGGTTGGCCCGGCCGCTCCAGCCAACCCACCCGGTAACCGGGCTGATCGGAGGGCTCCAGCCGCACCCGCGCCACGGACCCGCTGTGCAGGCCCACGCCCCGGCGCTCCACGGCGGCGGCCAGGGTCCAGGAGCGCCCGTAATCGCAGGGCCAGGCGCTCACTAGAACTTCCAACCGACGCCGAGGTTGAAACGCCAGTTGCCGGTGAAGTCCTGGCTGGCCACCTCCAGCCGCAACGGGCCCACCGGGGTGGTCACGATCAGGCCGGTCCCCACCGAGAAGCCCTCCCCGGGCTTCTTCAACAGGCCGCCGGGGTTGCCGGGCACGTTCGACTGGGAACCGAAGGTGGTGCCGCCATCCACGAAAAGCTCGCCGCTGATGATGCTGAAGATCGGGAAGCGATACTCGATCGTGGCCTCCCCGAAGCTGCGGCCCACCCCCAGGTCGCAGTCGTAGTAGCCCCGCACGGAGTTGCCGCCGCCGACGCAGAAGGCCTCGTAGGTGGGCAGCGAGCCGATGTTGGTGCCGGCGGAAACCTGGAACGCCAGCGCCTGCTTGCAGTCCTCGGTTTCGCCGCGGCGTGGCCGGCAGCCCTTGTAGAGACTCAGCCAGCGCACCGGGATGAAGTGGGTGAAACTGGCGCGCAACCGGTTGAAGGTGGGTGAATCGGGGCCCACGGAGACAAACTGCTCGGTGCCGAGGCTGAGGAAATTGCCGCGGGTGGGGTTGCGGGGATCGTCGAGGGTATTCATCGTCGCCGCCGCCCGAACCGCCAGCAGTTGGTTGGTGGTGGCGCAGTTGAAAGCGACGCAGATCACCGAATCGACGGGAACGTGGCCGCCGTTGTTGGAGAAGTTGTTGCTCGCCACCCCGTAGGGCTGGGAGGCGCCGGAGAAGTCGATCGGCTTCACCTGCTGGGCGCTCAAACCGACCACGACGCTCCAGGGCACCCGCTTGTAAGGGTTACCGCCATTAAGCGGCCGCACGAACTGGAGGTTGCCGCCAGCCCGCTGGATCACCACCGAGTTGCCGTTGTAGTTGAACCAGCTCAGGTCGTTGTCGGCATTCTCGGCATCGCCGACGTTGTCGAACTTCCGGCCG
>JBIIND010000074.1:0-7294 GCA_044337665.1 Cyanobium sp. | reverse complement strand
CCGCTCGGCCAGGTCACCGGTGGGCAGGGGGGAGATCACCGCCTCCAACTCGGCGCGGGTGAGTGGGTCATGGGCCTCCAGCTCCGGCCAGCGGCTCAGCAGTTGCAGCAGATAGAGCAGTCGCTCGAGGTCGAGCAGGCGGGAGTAGCCGTGCCGCTGCCAGTGGCGTTCGCGGTTGGTCGCGGCGCGGATGCGGCGATCCAGGCGGCTGAGCTCATCGCCCAGCAGGGGCGTGAGCGCTTCGTGGTGGGAGGGGACCACGGCCACCACCGCCGCGAAGCCCTCCGCCCGGGACGGGCCGAGGTGAGGGTCGCCGAGGGCGGCCGCCAGCTCCCGGATCACCGCTTCCGGCACCCGTCGCTCCCGTGTGCGGTTCCATTCCAGGCAAGTGGCCAGGGGGGTGTAGAGCCACCAGCCGATCCACTCCACCGGCGCGGGTAAGGGGAGCGCCTGGGTGATGGCCAGCCGCCAGGGCCGCCGCGCGTGGGTCGCGTCCACGATCACCGGCACCCCTGCGGCGACGGCTTCGCGGATGCCTCGATGCAGACGCGCTTCGATCTCGCGCCAGGGCCCCTGTACCGCCGCATCCCCGAACAGCTCGGAGCGGATGCGGTCGGTGGAGAGCAGGCGCGCCGGTTCCGCGCCAGGACCGGTGAGCAGCGGTGCCAGCTGCCGGCCCAGGGTGGTCTTGCCGCTGGCCGGGGGGCCGATCAGCAGGTGGCAGCGCAGGGGGCGCATGGCCCTGCTTTTTCGCACGAACACCGCCATGATCCCGCGCCATGGGACGGACGCTTGCGGAAGCCCCAGCGATGCGATGTTCCCTCCTGTTTCTGCCCCCGCCCCCATTTCCCCGCCCGGGTATCGCCCACCCCAGTTGCTGCGCGACGTGCAGCTGCTCAATGTGCTGGAGCTCACCGGCAGCACCCTGCGGGCCAGCCGCCATCTCGCCCTCTCCCAGCCGAGCGTCAGTCGCCGCTACAAGCGCCTGGCCCACGACTTCGGCCTGCGGCGCGATCGCCGGCTGGGCTGGGGTCATCGCTTCGGGAGCAACGGCAGCATTCGCCATCTGCGCCTCGCCGCCCGGTCCCATCGGATGGCGGCCGGGCAGGTCGCCCTCGGCTCCGATCCCCTGCACTGGCCGCTGTTCCGGGGCCTTGATGGCCTCCTCTCGCCGCCCCCCTGCTTCCTGCCGGGGGCGGTCTGGTGCCACCTGGTGCGGGAGGGGGTGGTGGATGCCGCCCTCGTTCCCGCCTTCGAGCTGGAGAGCGGGGGGCGTCCGGGGCCGGGGGTGCGGGCGCTGGAGCTGGGCGGCCTGCCCCTCGCCCTGCTGGCGCCGCTGGGGGGAGAGGAGCGGGAGGTGCTGGCGCCGGATCCGGAGCGGGCCCCCGGTCTGGTGCGGCTCCTGGAGAACCGGGGTTTTCCCCTCAAGCGGGCGCCGCGGCTGGCGCAGGACTGGCGCGAGTGGCTGACGCTGCTGGAGCCGGGCGGTCCGCGGCTGCTGGTGCCTGGCCCGCTGGCGCCGGCGCTGCCGCCCACCCTTCCGGTCGCCCTGGAGCCCGTGCCCCAGGACGGGAACCTGGAGGAAACCCTCTGGCTGCTGCTGGCGGAGGAGCTGGTGGACAGCGGCGTGGAGGCACGGATCCGGCAGGCTCTTCCCCACGGTCCGGTCGGGAGGCCCGCTGGCTGATCAGAGCCAGGCCAGGGTGAGCCAGCAGCCGCCGGGAGCGAGCTTTTCGATGACAACCGGATGGCGGGGATCCGCCATCAGACCGCTGGCATAGGTGCGGGCGTCGGCCAGGTTGGCAAAGCGAGGTGCGCTCACCTCGTCGGGGACGGTGTGTTCGTTCGGCGCCAGCGTCCGAACCCGATAGGGACCCTCCCGCACGGCCGGGCGCGGGGCGGACGGCTCATCGGATCGCCGGCGGCACGGTTCAGGCAGCGGCAGCTCCCCGTCTGGCTGGGGTCCGCCCGGAACCGGACGGGGGGAGCTCAGCTGCGGTTACCGCGGCCGTAGCCGCCGCCGTTGTAGCCGCCTCCGCCCCCAAAGGATCCGGCCGGGCGGTTGTCGCTGCGTCGGGCACCGCCCCCGCCACCACCGCCCCCACCGCCGGCACGGGGCTCGGCTTTGTTGACGCGGATGGCCCGTCCCATCCATTCCACGTTCTGGAGATCGGCGATGGCGGCCTGCTCAGCGGCCGGGTCGCTCATTTCGACGAAGGCAAAACCGCGCTTACGGCCGGTCTCCCGATCGAGCGGCAGGTTGCATTGTCGGACATCGCCGTACTCGGCAAAGAGGCTGCGGACGTCCTCGGCTTCAGCGTCGAAGGAGAGGTTGCCGATGTAGATGGTCATCGCTGGACACGGAAACTATGAATGATTCGTCGAAAGCCCTGGAGGAAGTTGCTGGCCTTGTGGAGAAATCCTTGTCGCCCTGGGTTGGCCTTGGGTTCGTTGGAGCCGCCGTATCGGTGAGGAACCTGCTGAAGAGTGATTCGTGAATCGTTGAAACGCTAGCGCAGGGGAAAGGGGCCTTCACCAAAAAAGAGCGGATGGCCATAGGCCATCCGCTCAAGGCGCGACGATCTGGGGGGGACAGCCGGATCAGCCCAGGCCGATCTGTCCGAGGATTCCTTGGCCGGTGAGCACTTCGGTGGCCAGGCCGATCACGAAGCCGAGCATGGCGAGACGGCCATTCCAGGTTTCCGCGAAGGCGACAAAGCCGAAGCGGGGGGTGGGTTCAGTCATGGTGGAAGGAGATGTTGCGAAACCTGTAGACACTGTAACGGACCGTGAAGAGGCGTGGGTGTGTCGCTCGATGCAGGCGGCCCGTCTTCCCCGCCGAGGTCGGTGAGCATGGAGCCGATGGATGGGCGGTGGCCATGGACTCCCAGCTCGCTTCGTCCCCCGCCGGTTCTGGGGCTGAGCGGATCGCCGAACCGGCCCCGCAGGCTCCCGGGGATCGGCTCAACGCCGTGATGGCGGCGCTGCGTCGCGAGGAGAGGATGGCGCTGCTGGAGGGCTCCACCCCCTTCTGGTCCGGCATGGCCGACATCGCCCTGTGGGATGCCTCCCACCGCCATCCCTGGCCGTGCGGGGTGCTCCCCCGTCTGGGCCTGAACGGGCTCCACTTCGTCGATGGTCCGCGCGGGGTGGTGTTGGAGGGCGGTGCCACCACCTTTCCGGTGCCGATGGCGCGGGGAGCCACCTGGGACCCGGAACTGGAGGAGCGGATCGGTGAAGCGATCGCCCGGGAGGCCCGCTCCTTCGGCGCCAACTGGGCGGGGGTTGTCTGCGTCAACCTCCTGCGCCATCCCGGCTGGGGCCGCGCCCAGGAGACCTATGGCGAGGATCCGGTGCTGCTCGGCGCGCTCGGGGCGGCAATGACGCGGGGGGTTCAGCGCCACGCGGTCGCCTGCGTCAAGCACTTTGCCCTCAACTCCATCGACAGCTCCCGCTTTCTGGTGGACGTGCGGGTCTCGGCGCGGGTGCTGCACGAGCTCTACCTGCCCCACTTCCGCGATTGCGTCGAGGCGGGAGCCGGCTCGGTGATGAGCGCCTACAACCGCGTCAACGGCGCCTGGTGCGGCCAGAACCCCCTGCTGCTGGACACGATCCTCAAGCGCCGCTGGGGATTCCGGGGCTTCGTTGTCACCGACTTCATCTTCGGGCTGCGGGACGGGGTGGCGGGTCTGCGGGCCGGGCTCGATCTGGAGATGCCGTTCCGGATGATCCTCAGCGGCGTCCTGCCCCAGGCGGTGGACCGGGGGCACCTGCCGATGGCGCGCATCGACGACGCGGTGCGGCGTCAGCTGGGGGCCCAGCTCAGCGTGCCGGAGGGGGGGTATCCGGTCTCGCTGCGCGGTTGCCCAGCCCATCGCGCCCTGGCCCGGGAGGCGGCCACCAAGGCGATCGTGCTGCTGCGCAACGAGGGCGATGTGTTGCCGCTCACCGGTCTGCGCTCCCTCGCGGTGCTGGGTCCCCTGGCGGCCGTGGAGAACCTCGGTGATCGGGGCTCCTCCGACACCCGTCCCGCGCCGGGGTCGGTGGTGACGCCCCTGGCGGGTCTGCGGGCGGCGGCGCCCGATCTGGTGATCCGCCACGACGGCGGCCTCGAGCCCCATGCCGCCGCCCGGCTGGCCGCCGCCAGCGATGCGGCCGTGGTGGTGGTGGGTCTGGATTGGCGCCACGAGGGTGAGCACATTCACCCGGGCGATCTCGCGCCGATCCTGGCCCAGGTGCCTCCCCCCCAGGCGCTGCGCCGCCGGCTCGGGCCGCAGGGGCTGGCCCGGTTCTGGGAGCCGGTGGCCACGCTGCTGGCGGCGGTGACCCGCTTCGGCTCCGCCCGCAGCGGCGGCGACTTCGCCGCCGGCGACCGCACCGATCTGACCCTGCCGGCCGATCAGGTGGCGCTGATCCAGGCGGTGGCTGCCGCCAATCGCCGCACGGTGGTGGTGCTGATGGGCGGCGGCGCGATCCTGTGCTCGGAATGGCTCGCCCAGGTGCCGGCCCTGCTGCTGCTCTGGTACCCCGGCCAGGAGGGTGGCACCGCCCTGGCGGACGTGCTTCTGGGCCGGGTCTCGCCCTCCGGGCGGATGCCCTTCACCGTGCCCACCAGCCCCGCGCATCTGCCCGCCTTCGAGCCACGGGCGGAGCGGGTCGACTACGACCTGTGGCACGGATACCGGCTCCTGGCCCGGGAAGGTTGGCGGGCTGCCTTCCCGTTCGGTTTCGGTCTCTCGTACAGCCGCTTCGCGCTGAGCGCCCCGGCGCTGGAGTGCCCCCCCGGCGCCGATTCCCTGACGCTGCGCTGCACCCTCCACAACACCGGGCCCATGGACGCCGCCGAGGTGGTGCAGGTGTACCTGGAGCCGCCGGGACAGGCGGTGGAGCGGCCGCGTCGGCAGCTGGCGGGTTTTGTGCGGGTCCCCCTGGCCGCGGGGGAGCGGAGGCCGGTGGCCTTGACGATTCCGCTGCGCCGCCTCGCCTGGTTCGATGAGAGCTGCGACGCATTCCGTCTCGAGCCGGGACGCCATCGGCTCGTGCTGGCCCGCCACGGGGAGGACGCGGGGATCGCCGTGGATCTGGATCTCGACGACACCGTGCTCGGCCCCTGATGCGACGCCGGGGGCCTCAGCCGCGCCATCGCCCCAGTGTCCTGGCCAGGCGCAGGCGGTTGTAGCGCTGCACCAGCACGCAAGGGAGGTTGAACACGGTGGCGAAGGCCAGGTTGATCAGCACCCCGGCCGGCGGCAGCCACAGGGCTGTGATGATCCAGAAGGGCCATAGGCCCCAGTGCACCAGCTCGGCGCGCCGGGTTTCCCCCTCCAACCGCGCCAGCCGCTCCGGATCGCGGCGGGCCAGGCTGGCCTTGCGCACCCCCCCCGGCAGGGCATCGCCCGCATCGGGCAGCCAGGGCTTCCAGCGGCGGATGGCCAGGCGGCGTTCGTAGAGCTGCGGGCTCTCCCACCGAAGCCCGGGGCCCCTGGCCCTGCGCCCGCTCGCCAGCCAGTCCGCCGGCAGGCGATTGGCCAGCCCGCCCACCAGCAGCGACCAGAGCAGCCAGCCGAGGGCGGAGCTCAGCAGCGGCGCGGCCATCGCCGGCGTGGAGGGCGCGGCCATCAGCGCGTGGCGACCCGGCGGCCTTTCCAGACCACCTGGCCGCGCTCCAGGTTGAGGATCGCCAGCAGGAAAACCCCCAGGAAGAACAGCACGGGCACCGGAAACAGCAGGCTGATCCAGCCGAAGCGGCCGACCGGCCGGGTGATCACCAGCAACTGCAGGGCGAAGGCGGCGTAGAGGGCGAGGTTGGGCCATGGCGCCGGATCGCCCACCAGGGGCCAGCCGAGCAGGGAGGCCGGCAGACACCACGCCGCCCAGAACAGGCCGGAGAGCCAGAGCGACACCGCCAGCATCCAGGGCCAGCGCACCTCCCCTGCGGCGGTGGCGAAGTTCTTGTCGAAGCCGGTCACCATGTCGCGCAGGCCGCCGGGATACATGCGGTAGGCGATCTGGCCATGGCCGATCCAGGCGCTCACCGTCAGGCCCGCCGCTTCGTAGGCGTGGGCCAGGAACCAGTCCTCCACCACCTTGCCGGCCACGGCGGCATGGCCGCCGCTGCGGAGGTAGTCGGCGCGACTGCTGATCATCGCCGGTCCGAAGGCCACGCCGCAGTGCGGCCCCAGCGGCACCGCCATCAGTCCCACCAGGTTGAACAGCAGCGACAGCAGCTCGTAGGGGCGCTCGGTGCGGTGGTAGGGCTGCACGGAGATCAGTCCGCCCCAGCGTGCGTGGGCCGCCACCAGGCTGGCCAGGAAAGTGGGCTCCGGCTCGGTGTCGGCATCGAGGAACACCAGCAGGTCCCCGCGGCTGGCTTCCACCCCATGCTTCAGGGCCCAGGTCTTGCCGCACCAGCCCGGCGGCAGCGGCGGCGGCTGGATCACCCGCACGCCGAGTTCCGGGGCCGTCTCGAGGGCAATGGCCGCGGTGCGGTCGTCGGAGTGATCGTCGATCACGATCACCTCCAGGGGTGGCAGGCTCTGCCGCGCCAGGGCGGAGAGCAGATGGGGCAGGGTCTCGGCCTCGTTGCGCGCCGGGATCAGCAGCGAGGGAGGGGGCCGCTGCGAACCGCCCGTGGCGGCGGATTCGGCGACGGGGAGGTTGGGCAGGCGCAGGCCCAGCATCCAGCCCAGGAGCCAGCGCACCAGCAGCGAGACCTCAAGCCAGCCCATCGGACGCCATCAGCCTGCGAGACCCCCACGGTATGTGGCCCCCCCCGGGGGGCGGGGCCAGGGATCGGGGCGACGGGGTCAGGCCTGGAGCAGTTGTTCGGCCAGGGGCTGGATCGCCGCAGGGTCCCGCAGCAGCTGGGGATGGGTCCAAACCGGCAGCATGCGCTGCGACCCCACCGGCAGCACCGCCCGCCAGCTCGGCAGCACCACCAGGTCGATGGCCGAGTAGAAGCTGCGGCAGTCGATCCGGCGCAGGACCTCCAGATCGCCATTCAGACGGGCAAGCAGCGGACTGTCGGAACGCAGATCGGCGATGCCGGCCAGCAGGCGCCCTGGCCAGGGCCGGGCGGTGATCGTTCCCTGCTGGGGACTGCCCACACTCAGGAAGCGACGGGTGCGGGGATGGCCCCCCAGCAGCTGGATCCAGGCGCGGGCGATGACTCCGCCCATCGAGAAGCCCAGCAGGTCGATCGGTTGCTCCGCCCCAAAGCTTGCCTCGATGTGGCCCCCGAGCATGGCGGCGGCCTCCATCACCGGCGTGCGGCCGAAGCGCAGGGGCAACTGCG
>JBIIND010000073.1:0-7330 GCA_044337665.1 Cyanobium sp. | reverse complement strand
GATCGCTACGGGCGCATCGGCCCCTTGGCAGACAAGCTTGAGGACCAGCCCGTCGTAGAGATCAAAGTGGGGCTGGAAGGTGGGATCCAGCTGAAGTCGCACGCCCAGTGCCGCCGCCGCCGGCGCCACACTCTCCAGGGTGCTGGCGAGACTCTCCAGCAAGGGCAGGGGGCCCAGCCACTGCTCCAACTGGTAGAGCACCCGGGCCGGCTCGCCCCGCAGGCCCACCAGGGCGGTGAGGCGCTGCCGCTCCGTCGCCGACAGGGGGAGGGCAGCCAGGGCCAGGGGGTCGAAATCCGTGAGGGCCGCGCGCACCGCCCCCTGCTGGGGGGCGGGCAGTTGGCGGAGCAGGGCGGTCAGCACTCCGTGGTGGCCCACCAGCAGGGTGGGCCCGTGCTCGGGGCGGAGCCCGAGGGTGGCCACCGACGCCAGCAGCAGGTGCATCAACTCGGTATCCGCGGCGGCGGAGGGCAGCCCCAGAAGCTCCACCCCGCTCTGCAACTGCTCACTGACCCGTTGGCCGGTGCTGCGGAAGGTGCTGCCGCAGGCCCAGAGGCGCAGGGGGCGCGGGCGATCGGCCAGCCGGGTGCCGGCGGCGCGGGCAATCGAGGCGGTGAGTTCCGGCCGCAGGCCCAGCGGTTCGTCCGTCACCAGCCGCACCACCTCCCGCTCGTTGATGGCGCCACCAGCCTCAAGGGTGTCGAGTCGCTCGATCGAGGGGGGGGCCACCTCCTGGTAGCCCCAGAGGCGATAGACCTCCGCCAGCAGCTCGCACAGCCGCCGATTGCGGTCCACCTCCCGGGGATTGAGATCGCGGACGCCGGCGGCGGGTTGCAGAGCCATGGGCGGAATGGGGAATGGCGGACGCCGGCGGACCGATCCTATGGAGCTCCCCCTTCAGGGTCGTCGAGCTCCGGCGCGCCGTAGCTGGACCCGGCCAGGGGCCGACAGCGGGCGAGGCCATCGACCATCGCCGCGTGCAGTCCCGGGGCGCAGGCGATCAGCCGACCATCGCCCAGGCGCAGCCGGCTGCCGTCGTAGGCGCTCACCACACCACCGGCCTCCTCTACCAGCACCACCGCAGCGGCCAGATCCCAGGGCGCCAGTCCCCGTTCCCAGTACCCGTCCAGCGCGGCGGCCGCCACCCAGGCCAGATCCACGGCCGCCGCCCCCGCCCGCCGCACCCCATGGCTGCGGTGGGTGAACCAGGCGAACTCGGCGTAGTTGTTGTCCGAGCGCTGGACCCGGTCGTAGGCGAATCCCGTCGCCAGCAGGGCGTCGCCCACCTGGGTGCAGGCACTCACCCGCAGGCGGGTGTCGTTGCGCCAGGCCCCCTGGCCCGCGGCGGCCCAGAAGCGCTGCTGGAGGGCGGGGAGCTCAAGCGCCCCCAGCAGGGGTTCGCCGCGGCAGAGCAGTCCGACGGAGGTGGCGAAGACCGGAAAGCCGTGGGCGTAGTTGGTTGTGCCGTCGAGCGGATCGACGCACCACTCCAGCTCCCCCCGACCGCCGCGCCGCCCGCTCTCCTCCGCCAGCACCGGGAATCCGGGGGTCTCCTGCTCCAGCACCGCCAGCACCGCGGCCTCAGCGGCCAGATCCGCTTCGGTGACAAGGTTGCCGGCGCTGCCTTTGCTGCGCACATCCTCGAGCTGGCCGAAGAGACGGCGCAGCGGCTCCGCCCCCGCCGCCGCCGCCCGCCGGGCCACAGCGGCGAGACGGGACAGTTCGCCCTCGGTCAGACCGCAGTTCCGCCGGGCCGCAGCGGAGAGGCAAAGGTCGCTCATTCTTCGTCGAGTGGCAGGCCGGAGCGGACGCGGCCGCGGCCGAAGTGGCGGCCGAACTGGAGGTCGTAGACCTCGTCCTCGTCCTGGGTCTCCACCTCCAGCGGACCGGTGGCCCGCGCCACGCACAGAAGGCCATAGCCCCGGCCGCGCAGCTCGCGGGAAAGGCCAAGGGCCTCGCGCTGATCGATCTCGCCCGCCAACACCCGCACGGCGCAGGCGGTGCAGCAGCCATTCCGACAGCTGAAAGGAAGTGGATCTCCCTGGCTTTCAAAGCTGGGCAGGATGTAGTCCCCCTCGGGGACCAGGTGGTGGATCACCCGGCCGGCCTGGCGCCAGTGCACGGTGATCGGAAAGCTGCGGGTCATGGGCGCCGGCGCCGGGGGGGAGGGGTTGCCTGCTACATTGCCATGCGTGGCCATTTTGTCAGTGGAGAGGTGGCCGAGTGGTCGAAGGCGCAGCACTGGAAATGCTGTATAGGGGCAACTCTATCGAGGGTTCGAATCCCTCCCTCTCCGTTTCCTTCCAGCCCCCCAAGGGGCTTTTTTCATGGCAATTCCAACCAGAGCGGTAATGGCCTGGCGTGAATTGGCGGCGAGTTGGCTGGGCGATCTGGCGCCAGGGAAACCTCAGCCGAAACGGCCACTGACGTAATCAAGGGTTGCCTGTTGACCGGGAGCGTTGAAGATCTTTTCGGTTTCGCTGTACTCAACCAGGTACCCGAGTTTGCCGCTCCCGCCATCGACAGCCTCGGCATTGAAGAAGGCAGTCATGTCAGCGACGCGCACGGCCTGCTGCATATTGTGGGTGACGATGATGATCGTGTAGCTGCGTTTCAACTCATGCATGGTCTCTTCGATCTTCAGGGTTGAGATCGGGTCGAGGGCGGAGCAGGGTTCGTCCATCAGGATGACCTCCGGCTCTGTCGCGATCGCCCGGGCGATGCAGAGGCGCTGCTGCTGCCCGCCGGAGAGGGCCAAGCCGCTCTCCTGCAACTTGTCTTTGCATTCCTCCCAAACGGCAGCCTTGCGGAGAGAGCGTTCCACCAGCTCATCCATATCGCCCCGGAAGCCGTTGATACGGGCACCAAAAGCAATATTTTCGTAGATCGTTTTAGGGAAGGGATTGGGTTTCTGGAAAACCATGCCGATCCGCCGGCGCACCTCCACCGGATCCACCCTGGGCTGGTAGAGGTCCTGACCATCAAACAGAACCCTCCCTTTCAACGTGCAGCCCGGGATCAGATCATTCATCCGGTTCAGAGCCCGCAACACCGTGCTCTTGCCGCAGCCGGAGGGTCCGATGAACGCGGTGACACGACCGCGGGGCAGATCCATGAACACCCCCCGAACCGCTTCGAAGTTCCCGTAGGAGATCGTCACATCCTGCAGGGACAGGCAGATGGTGCCGCCCGAGGGCTTGACGGCGCTGGCGGTGAAGGGGGAGGCGGTCATGAGCTGGAGGGGAAGGGGGAGCGTCAGGGGTGGAAAATTCAGGAGCGGGCAGCTTGACCCAGCCAACGGGCCAGCAGATTGGCCCCCAGGATCATCAGCACCAACACGAAGGAGGCGGCCCAGGCCAGGGCGTTCTGGGCCTCGTAGGGCATGATCGCAAAGTTGAAAATCAATACCGACATGGTTGCGATCGGATTGAAGATGCCCTCGGGCCAGAAGGGGGAGAACAGGGCGGTGAAGATCAGGGGCGCCGTCTCGCCAGCGGCGCGGGCGATCGCCAGCACCACGCCCGTGGCAATCGGCGTGAGCGCTGCGGGCAGCACCACGCGCGTGACCGTGACAAAGCGGGATGCGCCGACACCGTAGGAGCCCCAGCGCATCTCCTGCGGCACGAGTTTGAGCCCCTCCTCCGTGGTCTTGATCACGGTGGGCAGCATCAGCACCGACAGGGCAATGCCGCCGGCCATGGCGCTGTAGCTCTGCCCGAAGAACACCCGGGTGGCGACGATGATTCCGTAGACAAAAACGCCGCAGACGATCGAGGGCACGCCGGCGAGGACATCATTGCCAAAGCGAACGAAGGGGGCGAACCAGCCGCGGCCGGCGTACTCACTCAGGTAGATGCCGCCCCCCATGCCGACCGGAATCGCGATCAACGAGGCGATCAGTGAGACGAGCACGGTGCCCAGGATGGCGTTGCCGATGCCCCCACCGCTGAAGCCGGGCGCCGGCGGCAACTGGGTCAGGAGCTGGGGGCTGAGCAAACGCCCGCCCTGCACGAGGACATACACCAGCACCAGGATCAGGGGCAACACGGCCAGGGCCGCAAACAGGGCGGCGATGCCGGTGAGCAGCCGGTTGCCCCGATTGCGGGCCAGGGCGGGCTCAAAGAAAAGGGAGTTGCGCTCGAAGGCGGAGGTCATCGGCGGCGCCGGGGGGAAGCTGCGGGACATGGCTCAGTAGCGGAGGCTCAGCTTGCGCACCACCCAGCGGGCCAGCACGTTCACCGTGAAGGTGAGCACCATCAGGATCAGGGCGGCGTACATGAGGGCTGAAACCTGGATGCCATCCGCCTCCCCGAACTGGTTGGCGAGCAGGGAGGCGATGGTGTTGCCCGGAGCCAGCAGGGAGGGGGAGAAATTGAGGGAGTTGCCGATGATCATCGTCACCGCCATGGTCTCGCCCATGGCCCGGCCCAGGGCCAGCATCACGCCGCCGGTGATCGCCGAGACGGCGGCCGGCAGGATGATGTTGACAATGGCCCCCCAGCGCGTGGTTCCCACCCCATAGGCCCCCTGGCGCAGCTCCAGGGGCACCTGGCGCAGGGCATCGCGGGAGATGGCCGTGATGATCGGCAGGATCATCACCACCAGGATCAGCACCGCCGGGGCCATGCCGGGTCCCTGGGGAACGGTGGAGAACAGGGGCATCCAGCCGAGCAGCCGATGGAGGAATTCCAGGGCGGGCCGGATCATGGGTTCCATCACGAAGATCGCCCACAGCCCGAGCACCACCGACGGAATCGCGGCCAGCAGCTCCACCATCAGGCCGATGGCATTGCAGAGCACCGCGGGGATCAGCTCCTCGGTGATGAAGATCGCCGTTCCCAGGCCGAGCGGCACGGCGATCAGCAGGGCGAGCAGGGAGCTCACCAGGGTCCCGTAGATGGCGGTGAACGCTCCGTAGCTGTTGTTGACCGGATCCCAGGCGGAGATGGTGAGAAAGGAGAGCCCGAAGCTGCTGATGGCCTCCCGCGCACCCTCAAGCACCGTGAGGAAGATGCCGAGCAGCAGCACCGCCACCACCCCCGCGAGCAGCAGGGTGAGCCAGCGAAATCCGTTGTCCACCAGCTTCTCGCTGGCCGGCCGGCGGCGCAGGGTGAAGGCGTCCTGGAGGCTGCCGGCGGAGATGGGACCGTCCGGAGTGGTCATGCGGGCGTCGGCGGCAAGGGGGCGGACGGGGAAAAGTTCCACTTCCCGACTCTAAGAACAGCCCCCGCGGCCTCCGTTTAAGCTGCGTTTAACGGATGGCCGGGGCCGGTAGCTTGGGCCGACACCCATCCGCGCTGGGCGGAACCTCTCTTCCTTCATGGGGCGGATCGTTGGCATCGACCTGGGCACCACCAACTCGGTGGTGGCGGTCCTGGAAGGCGGCCGTCCCCAGGTGATCGCCAGCGCGGAGGGCGGCCGCACCACCCCGTCGGTGGTGGGCTTCAGCCGCGAGCGCGAACTGCTGGTGGGGCAGTTGGCCCGGCGTCAGCTGGTGCTCAACCCCCGCAATACCTTCGCCAACCTCAAGCGCTTCGTCGGACGTGCCTGGGACGAACTTGATGAGAGCAGCCTCGGGGTTCCCTACACGGTGCGGGCCAACGATCAGGGCAACGTGCGCATCGTCTGCCCCGCCACGGAACGGGAGTACGCCCCCGAAGAGCTGGTGGCCTCGATCCTGCGCAAGCTCGTCGACGACGCCTCCACCTACCTCGGCGAAGCGGTGGAGGCGGCGGTGATCACCGTGCCGGCTTACTTCAATGACGCCCAGCGCCAGGCCACCCGCGATGCCGGCCGTCTGGCGGGTCTGCAGGTGGAGCGGATCCTGAACGAGCCGACCGCGGCGGCCCTGGCCTACGGATTTGACCGCAGCGCCGCCCGCCGCGTTCTGGTCTTCGATCTGGGGGGCGGCACCTTCGACGTCTCGGTGCTGCGCATCGCCAACGGCGTCTTCGACGTCAAGGCCACCAGCGGCGACACCCAGCTCGGGGGCAACGACTGGGACCGGCGCATCGTCGACTGGGTGGCGGATGCGTTCCAGAACCAGCACAACCTCGATCTGCGCCGTGACCGGCAGGCCCTGCAGCGCCTGACGGAAGCGGCGGAGAAGGCCAAGCAGGAGCTCTCCGGGGTGCGCAGCACCCCGATCTCCCTTCCCTTCATCGCCACGGGCCCGGAGGGACCGCTGCACATCGAAACCACCCTGGAGCGGGGCACCTTCGAGAGCCTTTGCCCCGATCTGCTCGACCGCTTGCTGCGGCCGGTGCAGCGCGCCCTGCGGGATTCCGGGATGGCCGCCGACGACATCGACGATGTGGTGCTGGTGGGGGGGGCGACGCGGATGCCGATGGTGCAGGAGATGGTGCGCACGTTGGTGCCCCGCGAACCGTGCCAGTCGGTCAACCCCGACGAGGTGGTGGCCATCGGCGCCGCCGTGCAGGCCGGCATCCTCACCGGCGAGCTGCGCGACCTGATGCTCAACGACGTCACCCCCCTCTCCCTGGGGCTGGAGACGATCGGTGGGGTGATGAAGGTACTGATCCCCCGCAACACCCCCATTCCCGTGCGTAAGGCGGATGTGTTCAGCACCTCCGAGGCCAACCAGAACTCGGTGGAAATCCATGTGCTGCAGGGGGAGCGGCAGATGGCGGAAGGCAACAAATCGCTCGGCCGCTTCCGCCTTTCCGGCATCCCGCCGGCCCCGCGCGGCGTGCCCCAGGTGCAGGTGTCGTTCGACATCGACGCCAACGGCCTGCTTCAGGTCTCGGCCACAGACCGGACCACCGGACGTCAGCAGAGCGTGACCATCCAGGGGGGGTCGAACCTGAACGAGGAGGAGATCCAGAAGCTGTTGGAGGAAGCGGAGCAAAAGGCGGCCGAGGATCGCCGCAAACGCTCCGAAATCGATCGGCGCAACCGGGCGCAGACCCTGGTGGCCCAGGCGGAGCGGCGCCTGCGGGATGCGGCGCTCGAGCTGGGGCCCTACGGGGCCGAGCGGCAGCAGCGGGCGGTGGAACTGGCTCTGCGGGATGTGCAGGATCTGCTGGCGGGGGGGGACACGGCCGAGCTGGAACTGGCGGTCAGTCAACTGCAGGAGGCCCTGTTCGGCCTGAACCGGCGGCTGATGAGCGAGCGCCGGGCCGAGGGCGGCCCGCTCCAGGGGCTGCGCAACACCCTGGGATCGCTGAAGGATGAGCTCTTCGCTGAGGATGACTGGGATGAGTGGGACAGCCCGCGGCGTGGGGACTGGGACGCCGCGCGGCGCAGCGATCCCTGGGCGACGCCGGCGCGGGGCAATGGCGGCACCGCCTACGGCCCTCCCGTCTACGGG
>JBIIND010000072.1:0-7334 GCA_044337665.1 Cyanobium sp. | reverse complement strand
GGGCGCTCCGCAGATCCTGGCTGCGGGCCTTGCCGAGGTGCAGCAGGCGTTCGGCGGTCGCCACCGGCCACAGGCCCGCCACAGGGGCTGGGTGCTCAAAGCATGACAGCGTCCTGTCTTTTCCGGCTGGATTCATAGGTTGGGGGAAAGATGCCTCCCCCATGAGAACCCTTTTCCCGACTTCCGTCGTTGTGGTCGGCCTGGCCGGCTTCTCCCTGCTGGCGGCCCCCGCGGCCCAGGCCAGCCTCTTCCGTACGATCCTGGCCCCAGAGGTCACCGGGGCCAGCGGCAGCGGCGTCGCCTCCCTGCTGATCGATGAGCTCACCAATCAGATGACGCTGAAGGTGACGTTCGCGGGCCTCAGTGGCAACACCACGATGGCCCACATCCATGGACCCACCACTGCTGCGGGAACTGGAACGGCCGGCGTGATCGTTCCCTCCGCCTCGACACTGCCCAGTTTCCCGACGGGCGTGAAGGCCGGAAGCTACGAGCAGGTGTTTGATCTGCTCGCAACTAGCACCTATCGGGCGGCTTACATCACTACCAACGGCGGCACCCCGGAGAAGGCTCGCGATGCCTTCGTGGCCTCACTCCTCAATGGCAAGTCCTATCTGAACGTGCACTCCGAAACTTTTGGAACTGGGGAAATCCGCGGTTTCTTCGCCCAGGTTCCTGTGCCCGGACCGCTGCCCTTGCTTGGGACAGCGACTGCCCTGGGCTGGAGCCGGCGTCTGCGACGTCTGCAGGCCGGCGGCCGCTGAGCTCCGCAGTCGCTGCGGGAGGTGGGCCCTCAGTTCTCCGGCTTGGCCAGGGGCAGCAGGCACTTGTCGGAGTCGCAGCCGGCCGGGCCGGCCTCCTGCAGTTCACCGCCGTCGTGGTGGCGCAGGGCATCGAAGAAATCGTCGTTGCGCCGGCGCACCTTCACCTCCTCCTGCAGGCGCAGGTAGGTGGCCTGGTCGATGGGCTCGAACGGAAGCCTGGGGAAGGTGGCGTTGGCGTCGAAGCGGGCGAGCAGGGCGGCGGAGATGTAGCCCTCGCCGTTGTCGATCGCGTGGTGGATGGCATCGGCCAGGGGCTCGATCTCATGCTCCCGGAATTCGATCGTGGCGGAGGTGTTGTGGGCCGTGTAATGGCGTTGCACCTGCATGTAGAAGTCGAACTGGGTGAGGGCTGAGAAGGTGTTGATCTCCACCCGATCGGCGCCGGGGAGGTTGGCCCAGCTCACCTCTGTGGGAATTTCCACCAGCCATTCGCTGCAGCGGGGATCGAAGGGATCGTCGAGCAGCCGTCCCTGCTCGTCCTTATCGCTCTGACTCGGCACGATCGTGTAGCCGTAGTCCAGGCAGGCCAGGGCCACCGGATCGTTCTTGCGGAAGGTGATGCGGCGGATGAAACGCTGGGCCTTGGGGGGATGCCAACCAGGGGAGGCGCCGGTGAGCAGGCTCTTGGTGCCGGCGGGCTGGACGGTGGTGCAGCGGTTGGGCCGGCGCAGACCATGGCGGTCGCAGTACTCCCACACCGCCTGGTGCACGATCTCGCGCCAGCTGGTGAGGAAGTGTGCCTCCCGGTCGCGGAAGGCACGGCCCTCCTCCGAGTCGGGACGGCCGGCTTCCCACCACTGCAGCCAGGGGGTGCCGAAAGCGTGCACGAAAAAGTCGAACAGGCCGGTGAAGCTCACGCCCACGATCGGGTCCCAGGCGCGGCTGCGGCGGTAGCGCTCCACCTCGAAGCGGTGGTTGAGCAGGCAGGCCACCGAAATGGCGCCAGCCCGGAAGGCTTCCTCCTGGGCCTGAAGGTCGTTGGGATCGATCTGGTTGAGATGGATCTCCGCCAGATTGCAGTGGAAGTCGGCGCCGAGGATCTCGCCGCAGGGGTTGAGGCCGTAGCGGCCGAGGCGGTGCTCCAGCTCCTGGGGCCCGAGGCCGGAATGGTGCAGTTGCAGCCAGCGGCCGGCTTCCTCCCGGCCCTGGTCGCAGTAGATCCCCACGAACTCCTCCCGCAGCTCGGCGGTGGTGAGGAGGTCGGCGTTGGAGCGGGCGATCGCCTCCGGCGCGAACTGGATGGCCCCCTCGCCGGATTGGAACTGCTTGGTCACCGCCTCCAGCACGGCGTTCCGGTCGGGACGGGCATGGAAGACGCGGGTGTGGTTGGCCATCCGCAGGGCGTCCCGCTCCGGGTCGATGCGCCAGTTGCCTTCGTCGTCCTGTTGCCAGAGGTTGTCCTTGGCGGTGGAGGCGGGCAGGTCATCGGCGGCGAATTGGCGCATGCCGGCGCTGCGGCGGATGTTGCCGGCCACGATCGTGACGGCCGCCTCATCAATCAGCAGGCAGCATTCCACCGAGGTGAGCTGGCGGCCGCGGGCGCGGTTGAGGATCTGGGCCACCCGGCCGTAGAGATCGCGCAGCTTCACGGGGTTGGCCATGCCACCGAAGCCCCGCAGGGGTTCCCCCACCGGCCGCACATCCGCCAGATCGATGGCGATGTGCACCGGTCCGGTGAAGCGACCGTCGCTGCTGAGCTCCAGGAGCAGCCGGTAACTGTCCACCCAACCGGAACGGGTGTCCCCCACCTTGATCGTCACCCGGTGGTCTTCGACCCGGTGGCTGGTGCGTTGTTGGCGTTGGCCCACCGGCGTGACGCCGATGTCGCTGACGATCTCGATGGTGAGTTCGTTGCGCACCGCCGGCAACCGCTCGATCAGGTGCGGCTCGATGATGGCGCCGGTGCCGCAGCCCATCATCGCCAGGTCCATCATCAGGGCGAAGGCTTCCCAGTCCACCAGGTTGGTGGAGGTGCAGTTGTAGGCGCCGGAGAAATTCTCGGGGTCCTCGATCCAGTCGGTGCCGCCGATCCACAGCCAGCGGCCGGAGGGGAGGGCCTTCTGCTCCAGCTGCATGCGCCGCAGCAGCCCCACCTCGTCGTCGCTGAGGCGGCCGAGCCGCTGCAGGCCGCCGAGGTTGCGCTCCACCACCTCCGGCCAACTCTCGCGGCTGTGGTCGCGGCGGCGGGAGTAGGTGCGGAAGAAGACCGGATTGGCCGCCGGGGCCGTGCGGGGGAAGGCATCGCTGGAACGGGGCTCGCGGGCGACCTCGCTTCCGGCCCTCAGGGCACTCTCCAGGAGTTCGGGTGCCGCCGCGTCGGAGCGGGAGGGGGTGAGGGTCACGGACAGAGCAGCGGCGACGTGCCGCGCACATTAAACGCCACAGGTGGGGGCTGCAAGGTTGGGGAGGCCCCAGACCCAGTGCCCTCCCCGGGCGACGCCCCCCGCTCCGCCGCCCCGGAATGGCCGCCAGGGCGGCCGCGAGGGGGAGCCGCAGGCCGGGGGCGGTGGGCCGTCGCGATGGGCGGTCGCGGTGGGGAAATGCCGATCCCGCCCCCCAGGATCCTCCAAGCTGCCGACAGGGTTAACGGAAGAAAGCATGGAGCTTTGGTGAGGGAAGGCAAAGTTCGCCGACGTTGAGGCCCCGGGTGTTTGCCAAAGGCGCAAGGAGGGCCCGGGCTCTCCCGCTGGTTCCGCTGGCCTCCTCCCTGTGTCAACTTGAGCCCCTGCAGCCCCCCCGCGATGGAACGGATCTGCGAACCGGAGCTGATGGAGGATCCCGAGCAGGCCCGGGCCTACGCGGAGGCCGATTTCTCCCGCTCCGACCGGGCCATGGTGGAAGGCCTGCTGGAGCGCCACGGCCCCCGGCTGGGCCCCAGGATCCTGGATCTGGGCTGCGGCCCCGGCAACATCACCTTCCTGCTCGCCGACCACTGCCGCGCCGCCACGGTGGTGGGTGTGGACGGCTCCGCGGCGATGCTGGCGCTGGCGGAGGCGCGACGCCAGCGCCAGGTGCGCTGGGGCCACTCCGTGCGCTTCCTGCGGGAATGTCTGCCCTGCCCCTCCCTGGCCGACCAGCGTTTCTCCGCCGTGGTGAGCAACAGCCTTCTGCACCACCTGCACGATCCCCAGGTGCTCTGGCGCACCCTGGCGAGCCTGGCGGCACCGGGGGCCGTGGTGTTGGTGCAGGACCTGCGCCGCCCGGTGGATGAGGCCACATGCCAGCGGTTGGTGGGAGAGCACGGCGCCGGGCTACCTCCGCTGGTGCGCTCCGACTACCTCCATTCCCTGCGCGCCGCCTTCACCCCGCAGGAGGTGGCGGCCCAGCTGGTCCAGGCGGGACTGGAGGGGCTGGCGGTACGCCCCCTGGGCGATCAGCACCTGCAGGTGGAGGGGCAGCTGCCTGGCAGGCTGGCCCCATGAGCCCCGCCTCCCCCGACCTCGCCCTTCCCTCCGCCGCCGAACTGGCGGAGGCGGTGGCGCGTCGCCGCAATTTCGCGATCATCTCCCACCCTGATGCGGGCAAGACCACCCTCACCGAGAAACTGCTGCTCTACGGCGGTGCCATCCAGCAGGCGGGAGCGGTGAAGGCCAAGGGGGAGCAGAGAAAGGTCACCTCCGACTGGATGGAGATCGAGAAGCAGCGCGGCATTTCGATCACCTCCACCGTGCTGCAGTTCGACTACGCGGACTGCACGATCAACCTGCTCGACACGCCGGGCCACCAGGATTTCTCCGAGGACACTTACCGCACCCTGGCCGCCGCGGACAATGCGGTCATGCTGGAGGACGCCGCCAAGGGCCTGGAACCCCAGACCCGCAAGTTGTTTGAGGTCTGCCGCCTGCGCCGGATCCCGATCTTCACCTTCATCAACAAGATGGATCGCCCCGGGCGGGAGCCGCTCGAGCTGCTCGATGAGATCGAGCAGGAGCTGGGTCTGGCCTGCTGGCCGGTGAACTGGCCGATCGGGGGGGGAGACCGCTTCCGCGGCCTGATCGACCGGCGCAGCCGGGCGGTGATCCTGTTCGAGCGGGCCGAGCGGGGCCGCCAGGCGGGGGAGCGCCGCCTCGCCCTTGACGACCCCGCGCTGGCGGAGCTGGTGGAGCCCGAGCTGCTTCAGACCGCCCTGGAGGAGCTGGAGCTGCTGGACGGCGCCGGCGCGGAGCTCGACCTGGAGCAGGTGCACAGCGGTGAGCAGAGCCCTGTGTTCTTCGGCTCGGCCATGACCAACTTCGGGGTGCGTCCCTTCCTGGATGGGTTCCTCGAGCTGGCGCAGCGGCCGACGGGGCGTGCCGCCCGCGGCGGGGTTATCGATCCGCTCCGGCCGGAGTTCAGCGGCTTTGTGTTCAAGCTGCAGGCGAATATGGATCCCCGCCACCGCGACCGGGTCGCCTTTGTGCGGGTCTGCTCGGGGCGGTTCGCCAAGGACATGAGCGTGCAGCACGCCCGCAGTGGCCGCACGATCCGCCTGTCGCGGCCGCAGAAGCTGTTTGGTCAGGATCGGGAGGTGGTGGAGGAGGCCTACCCCGGCGATGTGATCGGTCTGAACAATCCCGGCATGTTCGCGATCGGCGATACGCTCTACCTGGGCCCGAGGGTGGAATTCGAAGGGATTCCCTGCTTCAGCCCCGAGATCTTCGCCTGGTTGCGCAACCCCAACCCCTCCGCCTTCAAGACCTTCCGCAAGGGGGTCAGCGAACTGCGCGAGGAGGGGGCGGTGCAGGTGCTGCACGACACAGACCCGAGCCGCCGCGACCCGATCCTGGCGGCCGTGGGTCAGCTGCAGCTGGAGGTGGTGCAGTACCGGCTGGAGCACGAATACGGGGTCAGCACGCGGCTGGAGCCGATGGAGTTCTCCCTGGCCCGCTGGGTGCGGGGCGGTTGGCCCGCGCTGGAGCGGGCGGGGCGACTCTTCAACTGCCGCACCGTGCGCGACAGCTGGGACCGGCCGGTGTTGCTCTTCCGCAACGCCTGGAACCTCAACCAGCTGGGGGAGGACCACCCCGACCTGGAGCTGAGCGCCGTGGCGCCGGTGGTGAGTGGCCTGGATCCGATCGAGATCTGAGGCCGCTCACGCCGGCGGCGAATCTCCGCAATACTTTGTGATCTGTCGTCCCATCCCATGCACGGGTCGATGCCGATCACCTCGTCCAATCCAGCCCTACCCCCGCCTCCGGCCGTCTGGCTGGTGCGCCCCCGCAGCGATGGGGGGAGCGATTACGTCAGCTTCGCGCCCGCCCCCACCCGAGCCGGCGCGCCCCTGGTGGAGATCCGCGAAGGTTCCCACCTCCCCCCCCAGATGCCCCTGCTCAAGCACCGTCGCCGTCTGGCCGCCGCGGAGGCCGAGGCCTGCCGCCGCCATCTGCAGCAGGAGGCCGGATTCCATCACAGCGAGCCCCTCTTCTAGCTCAACCCCGGTACGCTCAGGGCATGAGTCCAGGTTCTGAACCCCCCTTCCTTGTGCCTGAAGCCTCTGATCCCTACGAGCGTCTCGGGGTTACCCCCGACGCCTCCTTCGACCACGTTCAGGAGGCGCGCGCGGCCCGTCTGGCGGAACTGGGGGAGGATGACCCCCTCGCCCGCTCCCGTATCGAGGCCGCCTACGATGCGGTGTTGATGGATCGCCTCAAGGAACGGCAGCAGGGTCGGGTCAGCACCGCGGCGCGCACCGCCTCCCAGCGGGAGCAACTCGCCCCCCAGGGCGATCGGCCCGCCCTGCCTGCCCTGCCCCGTCTGGCCTCCCTGCCTTCGGCGCGCGCCCTTCCCTCTCCCGGCTCCCTCCTGCCCCGGCTGGAGCTGGCCAGCGGTCGGGAGTTCTGGTTCCCGCTGGCGGCGATCGGCAGCCTCCTGGTGCTGCTGTTGCTCCCCGGCATCGATCCGCGCCTGCCCCTGGGGGTCGGGGCGATCGTCACCCTGCTCAACCTGCAGCGCCGGCTCGGTCGCTTCCCCGTGGCGGTGGGCTGGACCCTGACCCTGCTTGTGTCCGGCCTGATCCTCGGCGGGGTCGTGCTGGTGCTGCTCGCCAATCAGATCACGGCGCTGCCCCTGGCGGCCCTCCAGTTGGAGAGCGTGCCCGCCCTGCTGCTGCTCCTGCTCGGCGCCCTGCTGATCGCCTGAGCGGCCCTCACGCCGCCGTGAATTCCGCGATCAATTCCCCCAGTTCCGCCCCTTTCACCTCGTACACCTCATTGCAGAAGTGGCAGGTGAGTTCGGCTCGGCCGTCCTCCGCGAGCATGCTCGCCAGTTCGTCCCGCCCCAGCAGCCGGAGGGCGGCGACACTGCGGCTGCGGCTGCAGGGACAGTGGAAGCGCACCGGCGTGACGGCGCTCTCGCCATCAAGGGGCTGGGGGTCGAGGTCGGGGAAGATGTCCTCCAGCAGGCCTTGCAGATTCCTGGCGTTGCTCGCCAGCCGGGCGCTGAACCCCTGGATTTCGCGACAGCGCTCCTCCAGCAGGGCCACCAGGGCGGGTTCCCGCGACGCCTTGGGCAACACCTGCACCAGCACACCGC
>JBIIND010000071.1:0-7407 GCA_044337665.1 Cyanobium sp. | reverse complement strand
TGGCCAGGGACCGCACCGCCAGGCGGTGGGGCAGCAGCGTCTGATCGATCACCACCACCTGGCTTCCCCCCGCTTCCGGCCAGATCGTGCGCCAGGGCTTGCCGTCGATGTTCATGGGGAGGGCTGCGGCTCAGGGCTCGACCCCTGATCCTCGCGGACGGCCGGCGGCGCCGCTCCGCCATCGTCGAGCGGCAGCAGCGGCGGAAGGGACAGGGGCACGTCGCTGAAGCGGGCCAACATCTGCCGCTCCAGCATCAGGATCCCCGAGCCGTGGACCCGATCGATGGCCACGGCCCATGGACGGCCGTCCCGCAGCCGCAGCGCCACCCCCCCGAGCAGCAGCTCCAGCGACAGGTCGAAGACCACCTCGAGCAGCGGTTGCGCGCCCACCTGCAACTGCAGGGCCGGATGGTGCCGCGACCTCAACCGCTGCGCCGGAAGGGGGATGGCGATCTCCCCCGCCGCCGCAGCCGGCGGCGGGTCCCAGGCCGGCGGCTGGCGGCGGAAGGCTTCCACCAGCACCGCATCGAGGGGCGCATCGAGCGCCTCCGGCAGGCGCTGCACCATCTGGGCGGCCACCTCACCGATCACCTCCCGGCCGCAGCGGCTCAGCCAGGGATTGCCCGCCAGTTCCCGCTCGATCAGCAGTTGCCGCAACCGCTCCGGATCCACCCGCAACAGGCTGGTGATGGGGGCCACCATCGGCCTCATTCCCCCCCGCTGGGGCGGGGCGCCTCCCCGGGCGCCGCCGCCGGGAGAAGGGTCTGCACCCCCGGGTCGGGGCGGGGCTCGATGCGGATGCCCAGGCTCTCCAGCGGTGCCACCAGCGGTACCTGCACCGGGGTCGGCAGCCGCCGCCCCTGTTGCACCAGGGACATGGCGGCACCCCCCACCCCCAGGCCCAGCAGCAGCCACGCCCAGGGCACCTCCTGCCCCGCCCGCTGGGCCTGGCGGTCCGCCCACGGCGGGGGCGGCACGGCCTGCGGGGGGGCCGGCGGTGGCGGCAGGCCCTGCAGGGTAGGGTTCGGGCGGCTCCCGGGGAGAACCTCGCCCGGCAGGGGGCGGATCGTTCCGGGGGGAAGGCTCTCCAGGATGGAGGGGAAGGCCTCGCGGGGGGACGGCCGGCTCGCGGGGGCCTGCGGCGGCGGCGGTGCGGGTGTGGGGACGGAACGGGGCACCACCACCACCACGGGCACGCGCACAGGGGCCGCGGGCGCCGCAGGTCGCGGCGGGAGCTGGGGCCGTACCCCGGGCCCTGGCGCGATGCGGACGTCCGGCAGAGCGCCCGTCGGCTCCGGCGCCGGCCGATTCGGCTGGCCCGGCAGCAGCGGGGCCTGGGGACGGCGCAATTCCGCCGGCGCCTGGAGCACCTGGCGGGGCGGGGGGCTCGGCGGGGCGGGAGCCGCGGCGGGGGCGCCCGGGATCGCCAGGGGCGCGGTGCCCCAGTCCTCCGCGGACTGGGCCGCCACCGGCAGGGCCAGCAGCGCCGGCGGGACGAGCAGGCCCAGGCCGACCAGGGCGGCGTGGGGAAGGGACGGCTTGAGCCGGTACATAGGTCAGATCCCCAGGGCGATTCGGAGGCTTCCCGCACGTCCCACGCTATCGGCAGCGGGCGTCAGGGACCGGCCCGGCCGGTGTCGTAGGCCATCCAGCCGCAGGCCCGGGCCGCCCTCTGCCAGGCCGGCACGAACCGCTCCCAGCGGAAGCTGCGGGGGTCGTAGCGGCTGCGGCTGCGGTCGACCGCCGCGTGGGTGGTGAGCCGGTTGAGGGGAATGCCCCAGCGGCCCTGCCAGAGCAGCACCTGCACCGCCGCCACCCGGTACTGGGCCTCGCTGTAACCGGAATGGCCATCGCCCTCGCCTCGCCCATCCTCCGGGCTTTCGAGGCTGAGGTGCAGGGCGACGTTGTTGATCGAGCCGCGGGAGCTGGGGCGGGGCCGCACGGTCATGTCGCCGAAGGCCGAGAGCCCCGCCCCGTAGGCCCGGGCCGCATCGGGAACGATCCGCAACCGCTCGCCGCTGCGGTCGATCAGCAGGTGGTAGCTGGCCTGATCCCCATCGCGGGGATGGGGGGTGGCGAACAGGCGCACCGTCGCGGGGGCGCTGATCACGGTCTCATGCAACACGATCAGGCGCGGCTCATGGGGCAGGGATCGGCCCCAGCGATCCCGGCGCTGGCGCTCGCCGTAGTTGGTGCCATGGGCCGGCCGGGGCCGCTCCGGCGGCAGCGCGAGGCGCGCCGCGCAGGAGGCCAGCTCCGCCGCGCTGCGGCGCGGCAGCCCGGAGGCCGGCAGGTCCTGCACCGGCCAGGGGGCGCGGGGCGCGCAACCGCCCAGCAGGCCGGGGACCAGGGCGCCCAGGGCGGCGGTCGCGACGCGGCGGCGACTCATCGGCGGATCGTCACCGGGGTGGCCAGGGGCGTGTGCGCAAACAGCCAGCGGGCGCTGGCGCTGCTGAGCCGCAGACAGCCGTGGCTGCGGGGCACCCCGAAGGGTTCGCCCGCCCGCTCCTGCCAGGGCGCCGGATGGAGACACACCGCGTCGGGGCGCAGGCCGCCGCCGCTCAGGCACATCACATCCCGCACCTGGGCGATGCGGTAATCCCGGCCGGTGAGGGAGGTCTCGGCGTACTTGCTCCCCACCTGGAACTCGCCGGTGGGGGTGGGGGTGGCCGGCAGGCCGCTGGAGACAGGGGCGCTGTACAGCAGGCGGCCGGCGGCGTCATAGGCCTGCAGCTGCTGGGTGGAAAGATCGATCAACAGGCGCGCCACCAGCGCCACCGCCCCCAGCAGCACCCCCTCCATCGCCCCTCAGGCATGCTCCCGCAGAAAGCTGATGGTGCTCTGCAGCTCATCGGCGAAGCGGTCGATCTCCTCCAGGGTGTTGGTGAAAGCGAGGCTGGCCCGCGCCGTGCCCGCCAGCCCGTAATGGCGATGCAGCGGCTGGGTGCAGTGATGGCCGCTGCGGATGCAGATGCCCGCCGAGTCCAGCAGGGCGGCGATGTCGTTGGCGTGCAGCCCTTCCACATGGAACGCCGCCAGGGAGGCCCGCTCCGGCTGCTGTTCGGGCGTCGGTCCCAGGATCCGCAACCCCTCGATCCCCCGCAGACGCGCGAACAGGTGGCGGGTGAGCCGCTTCTCCCAGGCGTGCACCCGTGCCATGCCCAGGGATTCCAGGTAATGGATGGCCGCCCCCATGCCGATCGCCTCGCCGATCGCCGGGGTGCCGGCCTCGAACTTGTGGGGCAGATCCGCCCAGCTGCTGTGGTCGAGGAAGACGTCCTGGATCATCTCCCCGCCGCCCAGGAAGGGGGGCATGGCCTCCAGCAGCGCTTCCCGACCCCAGAGGAAGCCCATGCCGGTGGGGCCGCAGATCTTGTGGGAGGAGCCCACCAGGAAGTCGCAGCCCAGCATCGCCACGTCCACCGGCAGGTGGGGCAGGCTCTGGCAGGCGTCCACCAGCACCAGGGCACCGACGGCGTGGGCCAGGGGCACCAGGGTTTCGATCGGATTGAGGCAGCCCAGGGCGTTGCTCACATGCACCACGCTCACCAGCCGGGTGCGCTCGCTGAGCTTGCTGCGCCAGTCATCCAGGTCGAGCTCACCGCTGGCGGTGAGGCCCGCGTGGCGCAGCACGCAGCCGGTGCGGGCCGCCAGGAGCTGCCACGGGACCAGGTTGCTGTGGTGCTCCATCAGGGTGAGCAGCACCTCATCGCCCTCCCGCAGGTTGGCCTCCCCCCAGGTGCGGGCCACCAGGTTGATCGCCTCGCTGGCGTTGCGGGTGTAGACGATCTCCCGCGCTGATGCGGCCCCCACGAACGTGGCCACGGCGGCGCGGGCCGCCTCGAAATGGTCCGTGGCGCGGGCGCTCAGCTGGTGGGCCCCGCGGTGCACGTTGGCGTTGTCATGGCCGTAGTACTGCTGCAGCGCGTCGAGCACCGCCCGCGGCTTCTGGCTGGTGGCCGCGTGGTCGAGATAGATCAGCGGCTGACCCAGGCAGGCGGTCTGACCCAGCAGCGGGAAATCGGGGCGGGTCAGGGCGGCCAGATCCTCCGCCGGGGGGCTGACGCCATGGGCGTCGGTGGCGCTGACGCCATGGGCGTCGGTGGCGCGGGTTGTGTCGGCCGGGGCGGAGGTGGGGGTCATCAGGCGGGGGACCCCGGACCGGGGAGAACGTCGAGAGGCTGCCAGAGCATGGCCGCGGCGGGCAGTTCGCGCAGAACCTCGTCGCAGTAGCCGCGCAACAGGAGCTGGGCGGCCAGGTTGGCTCCGATGCCGCGGCTCTGCAGGTAGAAGAGCTCGTCCTGGCGCAGGCGGCTCACGGTGGCGCCGTGGGCACAGCGCACGTCGTCAGCGACGATCTCCAGCTCGGGCTTGGTGTCCACCCGGGCGCGGTCGGAGAGGAGCAGGCTGCGGCTGAGCTGGGCCGCGTCCGTGCCCTGGGCCTCCCGCGGCACCCGCACGGACCCGTTGAAAACGCTGCGGCCAGCGCCATCCGCCACCACCTTGTGAAGCTGGTCCAGGCGCCCCTCCGGGCCGGCGAACAGCACCTGGCTGTGGGTGTCGGCGACCCGTCGCCCGCCCACGTGCTGCAGGGCCCGCAGGCGGGTGAGCGCCCCCCCGGCGATCTGCACCACCCGCGGCTCCAGGCGGCTGAGGCCCCAGCCGCCGCTCACGGTCACCAGGGAATACTCGCTGCCGGGTTCCTGGCTGACCGCCAGATGGCCGAGCAGCACACTGGGGTCGGCGCCCTGGGCCAGCAGGCTCTGCTGCAGATGGGCGCCGGCCCCGAGCCGGGCCTCCACCACCACGTTGGTGAGGCTGGCGGACCCGGCCCGATGCACCTGCAACAGCCGCAGGCTGGCCCCCGGATCAAGCAGCAGCAACACCCGCAGGGACAGCACGCCGCTGGCGTCACCGGCGTCGCTGACCAGTTCGAGCAGGGGCGCGACCGCACCCCGCACCCGCAGGGCCAGCACCCGGGGGGCGGTCACCTTGTTGACGCTCACGGGCCAGTGCTCCCGGCAGCCCGTGGCCGCCAGGGTGTGGCCGAGGGACTGCTCCAGGTCGGTCTCCGCCAGGGCCTCCAGGCCCTCGGGCAGGGCCACGCCCGCCAGGGGATCCGCGCTGCCATCGAGCCGCAGCCGCAGCGTGTCGGCAGCGGCGGCGGGCCAGCGGGAGGGGGGCTCGCCGCCGCTGCGCAGGAGCCGGGACGGGGGGACCGCGCCCAGGGCGCGGAGGTCGGTGAAGCGCCAGGCCTCCTCACGGCGGGAGGGGAGGGGTCGGGCGAGCAGCCTCTCCCGGCCGCGCCGCCGCACGGCCGCCAACGGTCCGGCGGCATCCAGGGGTGCGGCCTGCTCCTCCGCTGCCAGGGAAGCCAGCAGCGCCTCACTCCAGGAATCGCAGGCCACGCCGCCCTCGGGGGGGATGCGGACGGATGCGCTCACCATCAGGCCACCTCCACCGCAGCCAGCGCCGGCTGGGCGAGATCCCCATCCACCCAGTCGTAACCGCGCTCCTCCAGCTCCAGGGCCAGCTCCTTGCCACCCGTGCGCAGGATGCGACCCGCCGCCATCACGTGCACAAAATCCGGGGTGATCACATCCAGCAGGCGCTGATAATGGGTAATCAACAGGGTGGCGTTGTCGGGCCCGGCCAGGTGGTTCACCCCGCCGGCCACGACGCGCAGGGCGTCGATGTCGAGGCCGGAATCCGTCTCGTCGAGGATCGCCACCGCCGGCTCCAGCAGGGCCATCTGCAGGATCTCGTTGCGCTTCTTCTCACCGCCGGAGAAGCCCTCGTTCACGGAGCGATCGAGGAAAGCGGGATCCATCTGCACGAGTTCCAGCCGCTCGCGCACCAGATCCTCGAAGGCGAAGGTGTCGAGCTCCTCCTCGCCCCGGGCCAGGCGGCGGGCATTGGTGGCCACCCGCAGGAATTCCAGATTGCTGACCCCGGGGATCTCGATCGGATATTGAAACCCCAGGAAAAGACCGGCGCGGGCGCGCGCCTCGGGCTCGAGGGCCAGCAGGTTGTCCCCCCGGTAGAGAACCGTGCCGCCGGTGACGGTATAGGCCGGATGGCCGGCCAGCACCTTGGAGAGGGTGCTCTTGCCGCTGCCATTGCGACCCATCACGGCATGGATCTCCCCGGCGCGCAGGGTGAGGTCAACGCCCCGCAGGATCGGCTGGCCCTCCACCTCGGCGTGCAGGTCGCGGATCTCGAGCAGGGCCGGGGCGTCGGGGCGGATCACGGGGGCGGCGAAGGGGGAATGGGAAGGGAAAGGGGGAAGCGGGGCGAACCGGACGGCGCGACGGATCAGCCGACGGATCCCTCCAATTTGAGGGCGAGGAGCTTATCCGCCTCAGCGGCGAATTCCATCGGCAGCTGGTGGAACACATCCCGGCAGAAACCGCTCACCATCATCGAGACCGCCTCTTCGAAACCGATGCCGCGGCTCTGCAGGTAGAAGAGTTGGTCAGCGGAGATGCGGGAGGTGCTGGCCTCATGCTCGATGCTGGCCTCGGGCTGCTGGCAGCGGATGTACGGATAGGTGTTGGCCGCGGCCTGGTCACCGATCAGCATCGAATCGCACTGGCTGTAATTGCGGGCCCCCACGGCGTGGGGGCCGATCTGCACCAGCCCCCGGTAGCTGTTGGCGGAGTGGCCGGCGCTGATCCCCTTGCTCACAATGGTCGAGCGGGTGCGCGGCCCCACGTGGATCATCTTGGTGCCGGTGTCCGCCTGCTGGCGGTTGTTGGTGAGGGCCACGGAGTAGAACTCACCGACGCTTTCGGCCCCGAGCAGCACGCAGCTTGGATACTTCCAGGTGATCGCCGAACCGGTCTCCACCTGGGTCCAGCTGATGCGGCTGCGGGCACCGCGACATTGGCCTCGCTTGGTGACAAAGTTGTAGATGCCACCAACGCCATTCTCATCCCCGGCATACCAATTCTGAACTGTGGAGTATTTGATCGAGGCATCATCAAGAGCCACCAGTTCGACGACCGCCGCGTGCAGCTGGTTTGTGTCAAACATCGGCGCCGTGCAACCCTCCAGATAGCTGACGGAGGCACCCTCCTCAGCCACGATCAATGTGCGTTCAAACTGCCCGGTGTCGCCGGAGTTGATGCGGAAGTAGGTGGAAAGCTCCATCGGGCATTCCACACCGCGGGGAATGAAGACAAAGGAACCGTCACTGAAAACGGCGGAGTTGAGGGCGGCGAAAAAGTTGTCGTTGCTGGGAACGACGGTGCCGAGGTAACGCTCGATTAATTGAGGATACTCGCGCACGGCCTCGCTGATCGAGCAGAAGATCACGCCGTGCTCCGCCAGCTTCTCCTTGTAGGTGGTGGCGATCGAAACGCTGTCGAAGACGGCATCCACCGCCACATTACTGAGACGTTTCTG
>JBIIND010000070.1:0-7512 GCA_044337665.1 Cyanobium sp. | reverse complement strand
CCCGAAGGGCTGGCGGCCCCCCCCACCGGCGACCTGCACCAGGAGTACCGCAGCCTGGGGCGACAGGTGGCCTTCTTCGATACGGGGTCGTTTGCCAAGGGGTCGCTGCAGGTGGCGCCCGGCACCCCCGGCGGCGCTGAGTTCGGCTTCCTGCACGGCGATCGACGCCATCGGCTGGTGCAACTCTTTGATGCGGATGGCATGTTCACCGGTCTGGTGCTGATCCGCGAGTTCCGCTCCGGCAGTGAGGCGGTCGAGCAGCCGCCCCTGGAGTCTGCCCAGCTGGTGGGAACCTGGCGCGGCCAGGCCGCCACGATCACGGCCGATTGGCCGGAGCCGGAGGCCAGCGATTGCTGGATCGAAATCAGCCTCGCCGATCGGCTCCCGCGGCTGCGCACCCACATCGGCGCCGTCGAGAGCGAAAGTCCGGCGAGCGATGGCAGCGACCGCCTGCTGCTGCTCCCCGATGGAGGCTGGAGCCTGGTCCCGCAGCGGATCACCCACCGGGCCGCCTCCACCCTGGAGGCGGGCTGGCTCCCGGCACCCGACCGGATGGAGAGGCTGATTCGCCGCACCGATGCGAGCGGCGCCTGGCTCTCCTCCACCCACATCATCGCGACGCGGAGCTGAGGGCCCAGCGTGGCCCGCTCAGGGGAAGTCGTAGCCCAGGGCGTTGGCGCGCCAACGGCATTCCTCCCCGATCGCCGCCAGGTCTTCGGGGGGGAGCGGTGGCTCTCCGCCGCCGCTGCGGGAGCGCCAGGGCTGGATCGCCCCCTCCGGGGCGGCGCAGGTTGGACCGTGGCAGATCCGCTCCAGCACCCGTCTGGGATGCTCCGCCAGTTCTTCCAGGTGCACGAGCACCAGCCGCTCGCGGTGCTCCAGCAGGATCCCCGCCAGGTGATTCCAGAGCAGCGCTCGCCGCCGCGCCGGCTCGGAGCAGGCCGCGATGGCGGCGAGTTCGTCGCGCTGGGCGGATGGGAGCTGCGGATCGCCGGGAAAGCCGATGGGAAAGCTTTCCACCGCCGCGTCCCGCAGGTGGGGAAAGGTCCGCTTCCAGGAGGCCAGGGTGTCGAGCGGATGCCGGAGGCATGCGACAAACCGCGCCTGTGGCATCGCCTCCAGCAACTGGGGCAGCCGGCTCATGTAGGCGAGGGTGTTCTTGGTCCAGAGCCGGAAGTCGTCTCGGCCGACCGGGATCGGGGCCGCGGTGCGCGCATCGAATTGGGCGGTGTCCGCCACGATCCTGCCGTTCTCCGTCTTGTTCGCCACCGCCTCGCCGCGGAGGATCCGCAGGCGCAGCTCGCGGTAGAAGCCGGAGAGGCGATGGCCGGGGACGCGCATCCGCAGCAGGGCGAACACCTCGCTGGGTTCGTTGATGACCACCTGGTCCTCAAGATCGTGCAGCAGCCTGCAGAGGTAGCTGGTGCCGCTGCGGGGAATGCCGGTGATCACCCCCTCCGGCCATCGGCGCGGATGGGGCCGTGCCACGGAACCGGCGGAGAGCGCCGCGATCCGCCCCCACTCCGCCACACTCTCCATCCGGACGCCGATCTCGGGCGCCGCGATCCGCAGCGTCGCCACCGCATCCAGAAGGGCCGGTTCCCGACCGATCACCTGGGGGGTGTGGTAGTGGCACAGCATCGGCAGCGGCTCGGGCAGCACGCGCAGGTTCGCGGGGAAGTTCCACTCCTCGCCGATCGGGTGGGTCGCCAGACCGGACTGGGCCACCGCCACCGGCAGGGAGAGTTGATCCAGGTGGGGGCGCCGTCCCGGCAGCTCGGGGAGTCTGTCGATCGCCAGCGCACGATCCGCCCAGAGGCGCCCGAAGCCCGCGTTGGCATTCACCCCGATCACCCCGGCGTTGAAGTACGGCGGCATGGTCTCCCCACTCACGGTCGCGCGGACCCGTTCCTGGGGCATGGCCAGTCCGGCGGTGGCATAGAGCGCGGTCCAGGTGGCGAGGCTCTGGCTCGCTGTGGCGATGTCCGCCGGCTTGGCGGCAAAGCCCTGGCCGAAGGCGGCCGCCAGCCGGCCCTCGTCCGCTGGCCCCATGGCCATCGTGTCGCTGTCCAGGAAAAGGAGCCGCTGCGCTGATGTCGGGACGTCCAGGCACAGCAGCTTGTTGCCGATCGGATAATCCGGCCCGATCGGATTGGCGACGCTTGTGATGCGCACGTCCAGCGAGGCGAGGGCCTGCAGACAGCCCGGCGAGGTCTCGCTGCCGAGCGGGCCCTCGGGGATGCAGGCGATCAGCTCCAGGGACGCGGGCCAGTGGTGGCGCAGGGATGCCGCCAGGAGCAGGGCCTTGACCTCCAGTTCGCCGCTGTGAACGACGAAACAGATCGCCAGCGTCAAGGCAGCGTTGCGGAGCGGGATTCAACTTAGCTTCAGGCCGTCGAGCCCTGGCTCAGCCTGGGCCGAATCCGTTCAGGTAGGGAAGGCGGCCGGCCGTGGTGCGCAGCTCCCTGTCGTGGGCGACCAGCTGGGAGGTGCCGTCCCAGTGGCCGCTCACCAGCATGCGGTGCGGGCCCTGCGGCAGCTGCAGCGCCCACCGTCCGCCGCCGCCGCTCACCGCCAGGCCCTCCACGTCGATCGTCAGCTCGGTGGTCGGTTCGGCGCTCACCAGGGCCTGCAGGCTGGCGGTGTCTTCCCGGCTGGCGCTGAGGCAGGGGATGCCCAGCATGAGGCAGTTGCCGAAGAAGATCTCAGCGAAGCTTTCGCCGATCAGCGCCCGGATGCCGCGGCGCATCAACGCCTGGGGTGCGTGTTCGCGGCTGGACCCGCAGCCGAAGTTGCGGTTCACGACCAGGATCGAGGCGTCCCGGTGCTGCTCCAGATCGAAGGGATGGCTGCCGGCCCGCTCGCCGCGGTCGTCGGCGAAGGCCCCGGCGGCCAGGTCGTTGAACGTCACGCATCGGAGGAAGCGCGCCGGAATGATGCGATCGGTGTCGATGTCGTTGCCGATCACCGCGACGCCACGGCCACGCCAGACGGTGATCGGGCCCTGGGGGAAGGGATGGGGGGTCATGGGCACAGCAGGTCGCGAACGTCGGTGACCTGGCCGCGCACCGCGGCGGCGGCGACCATGGCGGGGCTCATCAACAGGGTGCGACCGGTGGCGGAGCCCTGGCGGCCCTTGAAGTTGCGGTTGCTGGAGCTGGCGCTGATCTGTCGGCCCTCCAGGCGGTCGGGGTTCATCGCCAGGCACATCGAGCAGCCGGGCTGCCGCCATTCGAAGCCCGCCTCACGGAAGACCGCGTCCAGTCCCTCCGCCTCCGCTTCCGCCGCCACCTGCTCGGAACCCGGCACCACAAAAGCCTTGATCCCCGCCGCCACGCGCCTGCCCCGGGCCACCTCCGCCGCGGCGCGCAGATCGCTGAGCCGCCCGTTGGTGCAGCTGCCGATGAAGCACACGTCCACCGATACGCCGGCGATGGGCCGCCCGGGTTCGAGATCCATGTAGCGGTAGGCCTCGCTGGCGATCGCCCGCTCCCCCTCCTCCAGCTCCTCCGGATGGGGCACGGTTTCGTCGATGCCGATGGCCTGGCCCGGGGTGATCCCCCAGGTGACGGTGGGAGCGATCGCCGTCGCATCGAACACCACCTCATCGTCGAAGACGGCGTCCGGACCGCTGCCCAGGGAGCTCCACCAGTGGACCGCCCGCTCCCAGGCCTCGCCGCTGGGGGCGGCGGGCCTGCCCTTGAGGTAGGCGAAGGTGACCGCGTCCGGGTTGACGTAGCCCACCCGGGCGCCGCCCTCGATCGCCATGTTGCAGAGGGTCATGCGCTCCTCCATCGACAGGGCCTCGATCGCCGGCCCCGCGAACTCGTAGGCGTGGCCGACGCCTCCCTTCACCCCGAGGCGGCGGATGACGTGCAGGATCAGGTCTTTGGCGTGCACGCCGGGGCGCAGCGCCCCCCCCACAAAGATGCGCCGCACCTTCAGGCGGTTGATCGCCAGGCTCTGACTGGCGAGCACATCGCGCACCTGGCTGGTGCCGATGCCGAAGGCGATCGCCCCGAACGCCCCGTGGGTGGACGTGTGGGAATCCCCGCAGGCCACCGTCATGCCCGGCTGGGTGAGCCCCAGCTCCGGCGCGATCACATGCACGATCCCCTGCCGGCCGCTGCCGAGGCCGTGCAGGGTGATGCCGTGCTCCGCGCAGTTGGCCTCCAGGGTGGCCAGCATCTCCTCGGCCAGGGGATCGGCGAAGGGCCGGGTCTGGGAGGAGGTGGGCACGATGTGATCCACCGTGGCCACCGTGCGCTCGGGGTGGCGCACACCCAGGCCCAGCTCGCGCAGGGCGGCGAAGGCCTGGGGGCTCGTGACCTCGTGAATCAGATGCAGGCCGATGAACAGTTGGCTGGAGCCGCCGGGCAGTTCCGCGACCCGATGCAGATCCCAGACCTTGTCGTAGAGGGTGCCGGAACTCACGGAAAACCCGCACGCGCAAGGAGCCAGCCTACGTCGCAGAGCCCATGGCCAGGCCCACGGTTCGCTCAGCGCGGCGGTGCGGGCGTCGTGCCGCGCTGGAACAGACCATCGAGGTAGTGCCGGGCGACGGCCCGGTCTTGGCAGCCGTGCTGGAACAGAAAGCCCGCCAGCGCCGCCTGCATCAGCCGGTATTGGTCCCACTGGGGGTGGAGCCGGATGAACTCCCGCATGGCCCGGAAGAGCTCCTCGGGCATCTGATTCTCGACGCTGACGTAGGCAGGGACCTGGTCGGGAATCTGGCTCATCGGCGAGGGGCGGCAACGCACCCATCACCCCACGCCGGCCGGCCGGCCGTCAAAGCCATGCCCTAAACCCGCGTCCCGCGCGGCTTGCGCTGAGACAGCAGCGCCGATGGCCTTCCTGGTCCCTGGGCGGGCGCGGACGGCGGGGCGGGGTGGGTGCCGCCGCCGCCGTCAAGGGGAAGACCTCTTTCCCAAGATCCAGGACCTCAGTCCAGGAAGACCGGCCTCGCGGGGCAAGCGGTCTGGGGAAAACTCCCGCCAGGGTGGGGAAAAGGGGAGGCGGGCCGGGGAAAAGCCGATCCCACAGCAATGGTGATCAATGGCTCTCCCCCCGGCAGGGATCCCTCACTCCTCCTCCTCGCTGCCGCCCACGGGAACCAGGCGGATCTGCTTGCGGCCGAGCTTGATCTCGAACTCGTCGCCCGGCTTGAGCTCGAGCAGGGCCGTGTAGGCCTTGCCCACCAGCAGATTGCCGTTGCCCTGCACCGTGGCGGTGTAGCTGAGCTTGCGACCCCCCCGGCTACCCGCCTTGCCGGAGCCGTCGCCGAGGCTGAGGCCCTTGGCTTCGAGCAGCGCTTCGTAGAACGAGGTGAAGTTGAGGCGTTCGCCCCCATCCTTCTTGGTGCTCACATAGCCGCAGCCGCGCACCAAATCGGACTTGGAGACGTCGCCAAGTTCCTTGACCTTCGCGAGAAGTTCGACACCTGTGAGCATGATGAGGGAGGGACAAGACGCGCGAACCAACCGTACCGCTTGTCCTGCACTCGGCAAGCTCTACAGCATGGGCAATTCCGGCCTATTGGATGGAATCCCCTGCAGCGTTCCTGTGGATCTCAGGTGAGATCCAGCAGGCGCAACCGCAGCCGATTCAGGGACTCGCCGACGGAAAGCATCTGAATCCAGCTTCGGCCGCGGCTGGAGCCGAACCGCACCGCTTCCGCTACACAGCCGTCCGCATTCGCCACGGCGATGTGCACCAGCCCCACAGGCTTGTCGGCGGTCGCGCCCCCGGGGCCGGCGATGCCGCTCACGGCCAGCGCCCAGTCAGCGCCGGTCAGGCGGCGGGCCCCCTGGGCCATCGCCGACACCACGGCATCGCTCACAGCCCCCTGGCTGGAGAGCAGCCCTTCCGGAACCCCCAGGAGGTCCCGCTTGACGGCGTTCGCATAGGCGATCACACCGCCCACGAACACATCGGAGGCCCCCGGCACCGCTGTCAGGGCGGCGCCGATCCCGCCGCCGCTGCAGGACTCCGCCACGGCCAGGCTCTCCCCCCGTTCCCGCAGGCGCTGCAGCACCACCGCCGCCAGGCTCTGGTCATCCAGGCCGAAGCAGCAGCGACCGGTGCGGGCCCGGAGCTCCCGCTCCACCGGCTCCAGCAGCTCTGCGGCCGCCGCCGTGGTGTCGGCCCGGGCCGTGATCCGCAGCCGCACCTCGCCGGCGCCCGCGTAGGGCGCGACCGTCGGATTCTCCTGGGCCAGCAGGTCCGCGACCCGCAGCGCCAGGGTCGATTCGGAGATGCCCCAGAACCGCAGCATGCGGCTGGCGAATACCCCCCGCGCCAGCCCGGACTGGCGCAACCAGGGTTCCGCCGTGGCGTCCCACATGGCGTGCATCTCACTTGGCACCCCCGGAAACGTGAGCACCGTGAAGCCCTCCACCGGCGTCCAGATCATCCCTGGGGCGGTGCCGGTGGGATTGGGGAGCAGGGTGGCACCACGGGGCAGCAGGGCCTGGCGCCGCAGGGTCGGCTCCGGCTCGCGGCCCCGCTCCCGCAGTTTCGCCGTGATGTCGCTCCAGACGTCGGGATGCTCCACCAGGTCGGTGTCGAAGGCCGCCGCGATCGCCTCGGTGGTCAGGTCGTCGGGGGTGGGGCCCAGCCCGCCGGTGGTCACCAGCACGCGGGCGCGGCCCCTGGCCTCGCGCACCGCCTGGATCAGCCTCTCCCGGTTGTCCCCCACCACCCCCTGGCGGTGGTGGGGCAGCCCCAGGGCGGCCAGCCGCTCCGCCAGCCAGCGGGCGTTGCCATTGACGATGTTGCCCAGCAGCAGCTCGGTGCCGACGCACAGGATCTCCACCGGGGCGGTGCTCATGGCCGGTGCGGTCCCGGGTTCGCCGCGAGGGCGTCCTGCTGCATCTGGCGCCGGCAGAGCACCACCACGGCCACGAGAACGGCGGTGGCCAGCCCCAGCCAGAGGAAGCGCAGCTCGGCGTTGGCGACCACCAGCGCCAGAGCCGCCAGCCACTGGGTGAAGGCATAGATCAGCAGCACCGTGCGGCGGTGGCTGAAGCCGGCCCGCAGCAGGCGGTGATGCAGATGTCGTCGGTCGGGGTAGAAGGGGGAGCGGCCTTCGCTGAGCCGACCCATGATCACCGCCGACATGTCCGCCAGGGGCAGGGAGAGGATCAGCAGGGGCAGCAGCAGGCTCACGCTGGTGAGTCCCTTGGCCGGGCCGACGATGCTGATCGCCGCCAGGGCGAAGCCGAGGAAGTAGGAGCCGCCATCGCCCATGAAGATGCGGGCGGGGTTGAAGTTGTGGCGCAGGAAGCCCAGGCAGGCGCCGGCCAGGGCGGCGGCCAGCAGACCGGCGGCGGGTTGGTGCAGGCTGAAACTCACCGAGAGCAGGCCTACGGCGGCGATGCCGCTCACCCCGGCGGCCAGGCCGTCGAGGCCGTCGAGCCAGTTGATGGCGTTGGTGATGCCCACCAGCCACACCACCGTGGCCAGCAGGCTGAGGGTCTGGGGCAGCCGCAGGATCGGATCGGTGCCGAACAG
>JBIIND010000069.1:0-7514 GCA_044337665.1 Cyanobium sp. | reverse complement strand
CAAACAGCAGGTTGTAGGCGTGCCTTGGGGCTGGGTCCGTGGCCCGCTCTCCCAGCCCCAGCTCGCGGCAGTGCTGGGCATAGAGCTCCTGCAGGTCACCGCAGCCGCTGGGATCGCGGCGGCGGCTGAGCCGGTAGTCCCAGGCCCAGGGGGCCTCCGATCCCTCCAGCTGGGCCTCCAGACGCTCCGCCAGCGGACAACTCACCTCCTCGGCATGGCGGGGCAGCAGCTGCAGGTGGCGGTGGGGCTGGCTGGCGCCGGCCGTGGCGCTGCTGTTGAAGAACCAAAGCCCTCCGGTATCGGCGGAGACCGTCGCCACCGCCGACCAGTCCGGGGGATCGATCCAGCCGCTCTGGGGACGCCAGCCCTCGGTGATGACCAGCAGATGGGCCGGCTGCACGGGGTACTTGTTGAGCAGCAGCACATGCCCGCTGGCCAGGCATGCGACCTGAAGGGGCAGGTCCCAGGGGAGGAAGGGATTGGGCTTGGGACCCTCTGGACGCAGGTGCCGCGGGGCGAAGGAGGTGAGCCTCCGCAGCATGAACGGTGCGATCTCCGGCAGGTCGAGCAGCTCCGTGCCCAAGGGCACAAGGGCGCCGCCGGCACGGGCGGATTCAGAGACCGCCAGGGCCTCCTGCCACAGCCGCTCAGCCCGCACCGGCCTGGAGGCGGGCCAGGGAGGCGCCACGGTAGTAGCGACCGAGGATTTCGTTGTAGCGCAGGCCCCGCAGGGCCAGCTCCTGGGCTCCGGTCTGGCTCATGCTGGCTCCCAGATGGCCGTGGGCTTCGTCGACGATCTGCTGCGTGGCGGCGTAAAGGCTCTCAACGATGCCCCCCTGGAAGCTGAGGATCACCCCCGCGGTGCTGGAGGTGGCTTCCCGGGTGCGGGCGTTCACGGAGCCCAGACCCGTGTAGTTCTGCCAGCGGGTGGTATCCCCCAGATGCCAATGGGCATCCGCAGGGCGAGCCATGTGGGCCATGGCGTAGGAGCGGGCGGCCACCGCCTGGGCGCGAAGCGCTTCCATGTTCCAGTTGCTGGGCATCTCGCCCCCCACCACCGAGCTGATGTAGCGCTCCAGGGGCAGGTGGTTCACCACCAGCAGCCGACCATCGCCCTGCAGCAGTCGGAAACGCCCCTCATAGGGGCGCCCGTCCGCCTCAAGGCTCGATCCGGGCCCCGTCTCCAGCCAGGCCTCGGAAGCCCCGCTGATGGCTCCGGACAGGGCCACCGGCTCACCGGCGCCCCCCCGCTGGAGCACCCGACCCTGGCGGTCGAGAAGGCGCCAGGGGCCGCTGGCGCTGAGCCGAGGCCAGGCGGAGAGCTTCAGCAGGGCAACGCGGATCTCCAGCAGCAGTTCCGGACCCGCCTCGGGGATGGCGAGCCCTTCGCCCCGGAGGGCGCTGGCGGCCTTGTGGGCCTGCACAGCGCCGGAGCTGAACTCGGAACGCGCCGCCCCCCCCTTCTCGCCGCCAGCGGGGCCAGCCGCGGAGGGTGCGGTGGGCGAGGCCGCTGTGGCCTGCTCAGCGGGGTGCTGATCACCACCGGGTGATGGCGGCAGGTGCTGATCAAGCGGCGGAGGCCAGGGCCCGCCAGGTGGAAGCCGCGCTGGAATCTGCGTCGCAGCTCCGCGGCTTGGCGAACAAAGTTCCGTCCCACAGCAGGTGGCCCGATCCGGTCAGCCGGATTGTGGCCGATGAAAGGGCCTCGCACACCATCCCCCCAGGACGGTCGGAGCATTGCCAGCCCACCACCCGGTCCCGCCCAAGCCTCTCCATCCACCAGGGGGCGACCAGGGCGTGGGCCGAACCGGTCACCGGATCTTCCGGAATTCCAAGTCCCGGCGCGAAGAAGCGCAGGCGGTAGTCGGCTGGCTCCCCTCCCACCCGAGGCCCCGCGCCGTCGTCCTGCCCCGGGGCACACGCCTGCATCACCACCAGGCCCGCGCGCAGATCCTCCCCGAGCTCGTGGGCCAGGGCATCCAGCCCCTCGAGGGGGGCCGCGGGAGCCACCAGCACCACGGCATACCCAAGCCGGGAACGCCAGAAGGCCTCGGCCCCCCCCAGCCCCCGGCGCCGCAACAGGCCATGGAGCGGCGCGGGCACCTCCTCCTCCTGGAGGCCCCCACCCGGCAGCGCGATCCAGCCCCGCCCCGCTGCGCGGCTTGCCGGCCTGCGGGTCAGCCCCACCGTCAGGGGGCCGCTGCGGGAGTGCAGGTGAATCTCCTGGCCGGGGAGCACCTCGCCCCAGTGCCCCAGCGCCAGGAGGGCCGCCAGCGTGGCGTGGCCGCAGAGGGGAACCTCACAGCTGGGGGTGAACCAGCGCAGCAGCCAGCGATCCCCCTCCGGCAGCAGGAACGCCGTCTCCGACTGGCGCAGGCTGCCTGCCACCGCCTGCATCCATCCATCGCCCAGCGGCGCCCTCAGTCGCACCACAGCGGCGCCGTTGCCGGCCCCCGGCCCCTCGCTGAAGGCCTCCACCAGCACCGCCGCCAGGCCGTCCCTCACCCGTCCGCCTCCGCCCGCAGGTCGCGCTCCATCAGGGCGCGCACGGCGCGGGTGGCGTCGATCCGTCCATCGAGCAAGGCCACCACCTGCTCGCTGATCGGCAATCGCCAGCCATGGCGCTCCGCCAGGCGCAGCACCGCCCGGGCGGTGGGAGCGCCCTCCACCGTGGCGCCAACGGTCACCAGGGCGGTCGCCGCGTCCGCCCCGCGGGCCAGCTGCACGCCGAAGCGGTAGTTGCGACTCAGCTCGCTGTTGGCGGTGGCCAGCAGATCCCCCAGGCCGGCCAGTCCGTACAGCGTGGTGCTCTGGCCACCGAGGGCCCGCAGCACCACGCCGATCTCCGCCAGCCCCCGGCAGAGCAGGGAGGCCTTGGCATTCGCCCCCAGGCCCAGGCCATCGCTGATGCCGGCCGAAAGAGCCATCACGTTTTTCAGGGCCCCGGCGGCCTCCGTACCGATCGGATCGGCATTGGTGTACAGGCGGAGATTGGGGGCCACCAGCTCCGCCTGGAGGCGCCGCGCCAGCGGGGCGTCGTCGCTGGCGATCACGCTGGCGGCGGGCAGCCCGCGGTCGAGTTCCTCCGCCAGATTCGGGCCGCTCAGCACGGCGGTGCCCCCGGGGGGGAGGTAGCGCTGCCACAGCCTGGCGGCGGTGCAGAGGCCCTCCAGATCGATGCCCTTGCTGCAGCTCAGCAACGGCAGGCCCGGCGGCCAGGCGGGGCCGAGCCGGCTTGCCAGGGCTTCCACTCCCGCCATCGACACCGCGGACACGAGCAGGTCGCAGTCCGGCAGCAAGGCCGCGGGATCGCCCCCGTCCCGGCGCGACCAGCTGCTCACCCCGTGG
This sequence comes from Cyanobium sp., assembly GCA_044337665.1. Lineage (GTDB taxonomy): Bacteria > Cyanobacteriota > Cyanobacteriia > PCC-6307 > Cyanobiaceae > Cyanobium. The sequence goes on along the minus strand of JBIIND010000069.1, from coordinate 4,166 downwards.
CCGCCCGCCCTCCAGAGACGCGCCAGGGTGCTCCCCCAGGCGCCCCGTCCGAGCACAGCGATACGCAGAGCCATCAAGCTTCCGTGGCGGCCCCTTCCAGGGCCGGAGTGCTGCCATCATGCGCCATCTGCCGCTGCGCCATGGACGCCTCCCCCGATCCCCACGACTGGAGCCTCTGGCAGGGTCAGGCGCTGGTGGTGGGCAGGGGCGGCATCGGTCGTGCGCTTCTGGCGGCCCTGCCCCGCCGCGCCCCCAACCTGGAGATCTGGTCCGCCGGTCGGGACCCGGCCGAACCCCGCCATCTCCAGCTCGACCTGGGCGACGAAGCGAGCGTGGAGGGCTTCACCGCCCGCGCCCAGGGGTGCCTGGCGGAGCTGCGGTTGGTGATTCACACCAGCGGCCTGCTGCACGATGGGCCGATGCAGCCGGAGAAACGGCTCAGTCAGGTGCGGCGAGCCTGGTTGGAGCGCAGCTTCGCGGTCAACGCCTGGGGGCCGCTGCTGCTGGCCCAGGCGGTGGAGGAGGGGATGCCGCGGCAGCTACCCTGCCATTTCGCCAGCCTGTCGGCCCGGGTGGGAAGCATCGGGGACAACCGCCTCGGGGGCTGGTACGCCTACCGCGCCGCCAAGGCCGCCCAGAACCAGCTGCTGCGCACGCTGGCCCTGGAGTGGCAGCGTCGCCGGCCCCTGGCCACCATCACGCTGCTGCACCCGGGAACCACCGCCACAGCCCTGTCGGCGCCGTTCCGGGGGGGGGTGCCGGCGGAGAAGCTGTTCAGCCCGGAGCGGGCGGCGGAGCACCTCCTCGATGTGCTCGCCAGCCAGCGCCCGGAGCGGAGCGGTGCCTTTCTGGCCTGGGACGGCAGCCCGATCCCCTGGTGAGCCTCAGGCGGCATGGGAGCGCAACACCTCGAGGGGGATCAGCTCCAGGGAGGAGGCTTCGCAGGCCTCCAGGCGAACGGCGGGGGCCACGCCATCCTCGTAGGCCTCCAGCCAACGGCCCGCACAGACGCACCAGTGGTCGCCGGGCTTGAGGCCGGGAAATCCGTAGGCGGGGGCGGGTTGGCTCAGGTCGTTGCCCTGGGCGCGGGTGTAGCTCAGGAAACGTTCATCGACCACGCAGCAGACGGTGTGGCGACCCAGATCGGCCGGATCGGTGCGGCAACTGCCGTCGCGGAACCAGCCGGTCATCGGCTGGCAGCCGCATTCCTGCAACGGTTCCCCGAGGACATTGAGAGGCCCGTCGCCACCGGTACCGGAACGGCCTTGCGGATCGGGGTCGGGGGAGACGATCACAGGCTGCGGGCTGGACGGCTGGGGTGAGTCTGCCGGGAGACTGGCACAAAGTGCGTCCTGGTGGTTGACGAAATCCCGGGTGCAGGCGTTAAAGATCCAAGGATGTCGACTCCGCGGGCACCTGCGGCGCCCCCTTCATGAGCTGGGATTTCACCGAGGATGCAGCCTTTCTCGCCCTCTGCGACGCCTACAAGGAGAGCGGTGAACCCTCCGCCATGGAGTTCCTGGCCCATGGGGAGGGGGCCTTCCACTTCCAGGAGCTCACCCAGAACGCCGCCGGTGAGGGGCTGGACCTCTCCGATTCCGACGATCTTGAGGAGTTCCAGCAGGAGGTGATCGACAGCCTGGAGGAGATGTGCAGCTGATCGCCCTTCAGCTGTAGTAAAAGGAGATCTCCTTCTCGCTCAGCCCGGCCCAGCCCGCTTCCTGAAGCCTCCGATCCAGACTCTGGCGATCGAGGTGCTTCGCTCCGCTGCGCACGATGCGGTTGCGCATGGATTTTTTCACCCCGCTGCGGGGGCGATTGTTCTCCAGGTCCATCACCTCCCGGTAGAGGGTGAGCATGGACTCGGGGATGGGGCTGCCGTCGAGGTCGAGCCCCGCGGCGATGGCGTCGTCAATCGAGGCGGGTCCGGCGCTGGCCATGGCTGGGGAGGAAGAAACCCCACGAGCCTGCCATGGGGCGCTGGCCTGTGGCTTCAGGCGCTGAAGTAGCGGGCCTGGCTGTGCAGGGCCACCAGGGCAGTGGTGCTCTGCTCCGGCTCCAGCTGGTCGCTCTCGTCCATCGAGAGGCCGATGCGGTGGGCCCCCAGCCACTCCAGCTGGGGTCGCGAGTCAGCCACGTTCGGGCAGGCCGGATAGCCGAAGGAGTAGCGGCTGCCCCGGTAGCGCTGGGCCAGCACGTCCCGTAGGGCGGTGGGTTCCTGGGCCGCGAATCCCAGTTCGCGCCGGATGCGGGCATGCACCCATTCCGCCAGGGCCTCCGCCATCTGCACCCCCAGGCCGTGGAAGTACAGATAATCGCTGTACTGGTCGGCCTTGAACAGCTCCTGGGCGAAAGCGGTGGCCCGCTCACCCATGGTGACGGCCTGCATGGGCAGCACATCGCTGGGGAGGGGCGTTCCAGCCGGTCCGTTGAAGAGATCCCGATAGAAATCGGCGATGCAGTAGCGGTTGCCGGAGCGCTGGCGGGGCAGGAGGAATCGGCCGAGCTCGGGACCGGCCTGGGCCGGGGGATCGCCCGCCGCCATCGACGCCGGATCGAACAGCACCACGGCGTTGCCGACACGGCCGCAGGGGAAATAGCCGTAGGCGACGCGCGGGGTGAGGAGATCGTCCTCCAGGCAACGTTCGAGCCAGTGCTGCAGCACCGGCTCCGCCTTCTCGGCCAGCATCGCCTCGTACTCGGGCCGGCTCTGCTGCTGGCTCTTGCGCAGCTGCCATTGGCCGGCAAACAGGGCGTTGCGATCGAGATAGGCCATCACCTCCTGCAGGTCGATCTCCGACTCGGTGATCACCTGAGCTCCCCAGAACGGGGGTTGGATCGCCGGCTCCTCCGGCACGGCGGCGGAGCGGCTGTCGTCGATGATCGCGGCGGCGGGTTCGGCCACGGGGGCCTCGGATGCCAGGGGTGCCGCTTCCGAGGCTGCCTCCTGTGGGGTGGGGGCGGCGGCACCAGCCTCCCCCTCCTCCGCCATCCCCAGGCCCGCCGGGGCACCCTTGAGGAAGCCCTGCCGGTCATCCCAGCCGCCGGCGGCCTTGGCCTCCATCAGGGCATCCATGAACCGGAGATCGGCAAAGGCGTCGCGCCCGTAGATCACCTGACCGTGATAAACGGAACGGCAGTCGCCGTTGACGAAGCGGGGTGTGAGCGCGGCGCCGCCGAGGATCACGGGTACGGCGATTCCCTGTTCATTGAAGGTTGCCAGGTTGTCTTTCATGAAGGCCGTGGATTTCACCAACAGACCACTCATGGCGATGCAATCGGCTTGGTGAAGTTTCTGGGCCTCGACAATTTGCTCCACGCTTTGCTTGATGCCAAGATTGATAACCTGGTAGCCATTATTAGTGAGGATAATATCCACCAGATTCTTGCCGATATCGTGCACATCGCCCTTGACCGTAGCGATCAGAAATTTGCCCTTACTGCTGCTCTGTCCCTCGATCTTCTCCATGTGGGGTTCGAGGTGTGCCACCGCCGCTTTCATCGTCTCCGCACTTTGCAGCACGAAGGGAAGTTGCATCTGACCGGCACCGAAGAGTTCACCGACCACCTTCATGCCGTCCAGCAGGAAGGTGTTGATGATCTGCAGCGGGGGGTAGGAGGTGAGGGCTTCATTCAACGCCGACTCCAGGCCGATGCGTTCGCCGTCGATGATGTGTTTCTTGAGCCGTTCCTCCACGGGCAGATCGGCCAGGGAGGGGCCGCTGGCGCGGGCCTCCTTGGCGGATACCCCCTCGAACATCGTGGTGAGTTCGGTGAGCGGGTCAAAAACACAGATGTCGCCCTGGAAACCACGTTCGTCGTAGATCAGCTTGCGGCAAACCTGTTGGTTCTCCTCGCTGATCTTGGCGAGGGGCAGGATCTTGGCCGGGCTGATGATGGCGGCGTCCATGCCCGCCTGGCAGCATTCGTGCAGGAATACGGAATTGAGAACAATGCGTGCCGCAGGGTTCAGGCCGAAGCTGACGTTGCTGACCCCCAGCACCACATGGACGCCAGGTAGCTGCTTGCGGATTCGGCGGATGGCTTCGATGGTGGCGGCTCCATTGGCCCGGTCCTCTTCAATGCCGGTGGAGATGGGGAGCGCCAGGGGGTCGTAGAAGATCTCGTGGGCAGGTATGCCGTATTCAAGAATGTCGCGGTAGGCG
>JBIIND010000068.1:0-7523 GCA_044337665.1 Cyanobium sp. | reverse complement strand
ACCGGCCGCAGCAGCGGGCCACCCGCCGCGCTCTGGCTCACTTGCGTCCCTTGGGCTCGAAGGGCAGGCGGCCACCCGGGTCACCGGCGGTGGCCGGCACGGCCTGGCTGGCCAGCTGCTTGTCGAGGATCTGCTGCAGGTTGTCCGGTAGGGCCTCGCGGCTCAGCAGGAAGGTCTGCAGGCCCTGGAAGACGTTGGCCACCACCATGTAGAGCAACACCCCGGCCGGCAGCGGGAAGAACAGGAACATCGCGGTGATCATCACCGGCGTGATCTTGTTGGCGGTGGCCTGCTGGGGATTGGGCGGCATGCCCATGCCGGAGAGGATCTGGCTGATGAACAGGGTGGCGCCGAAGGCCGCCACCAGAATCGCGATGTCCCAGTTGACGGCGCCATCGGTCATGAAGCCCACCTGGCCGAGGGCCTTGATGAACAGGAAGCCGCTGCGGGCCGCCAGGCCAGGCACGCGGCCCTCGACGGTGGCGTCCCCGGGGCCCAGGGCGGTGATGGTGCCATTTGCGTCCACCGTCACCACACCCTCCCCTTTGGTGACGCTCCAGCTGGGCTGGAAGGTCTCGCCGTTCTCCACCTCCGAGAGGAGGGAGCTGAAGCTATCGCCGCTGCGGGTATGCAGCTGCACGGTCTGGGTGTCGCCCACCCCCAGTCGGCTGCCCTGCTCCAGGGTGCCGATCACGGGCACATGGTTGGTGGCGGTGACGAAGATCGAGTGGCTCGGGGTGTTGAACGGCTTGGGCTCCACCGCGGCGATCTGGTCGGCCGGCAGCACCTTGATATTGAAGGTGTAGGGCACATCGGCAAAGGGGCTGCCCCGCAGGGTGGCGAACAGGGCGAACAGGATCGGCATCTGCACGAGCAGCGGCAGACAGCCGGCCAGGGGGCTGCCGAACTCCTGCATCAGCTTGCCCAGCTCCTCTTGCTGCTTCTGGGGGTTGCTGGCGTATTTGCTCTTGATCTCGGCCTGGCGTTGCTGCATCACCGGCTGGGCGATGCGCATGCGGCGGGCACTGCGGATGGAGCCGGCGCTCAGGGGGAACAGCGCCAGGCGGATCACCAGGGTGAGGGCGACGATCGCCAGCCCGTAACTGGGAACCAATCCGTAGAAGAAATCGAGGATCGGGAGCAGCAGGTTGTCGGAGATGTAGCCGATCACGGCAGGGTCAGCTGGGGGTGGAGGTGGATTCCGGCACCCACTGTGCCCGAGCGCCGTGGCCAGCGGGGGCGGGATGCCGGAGTGCGGATCAGGCGCTGGCGCGTTCTTCGGGGGCGAAGCCAGTGCTGGCCTTGCCGGGCCGGGGGGCGGAACCCTTGCCGCCGCTGCGGCCCTGGCGTTGCTCCTCAATCCAGGCCTCGACGGCCCGGAAGTTGGGGACCGAACGCATCTCCAGGCGGCTCCCGTCGCTGAGGACGAGCACCATGTCGCCCCAGGCCCCGAAGGCGCGGGGCACCGAGCGGACCTCCCGGATCTGGGAGTACACCACCTGGGTGCGATCACGGCCGAGCCAACCGCCGTTCACCTCGATCCGCCGGCTCGTGATCCGGTATCGCAGCCACAGGGCCCGTACCAGAGCCCCGATCGCCAGGGGCAGGCCGATCAGGGTGACCGCCAGCAGCAAGCCGAAGATGAGGTCTCCGCGGGCCGGACCCCCTTCGTAATAAACGGTCTCCTGGATCGTCGCCTTACTGGCGGCGTCCCTGACGGGTTCGGTCATGGCGTGAGGCCTGCCCTGCGCAAGAGGTCGGTGCATTCTCCCAGCAGGGCGGCCGGGGGGAGATCCGCACTGCCCGGACGCAGGCTCAGCAGCAGCCAGAGCGGCTGCCCGGTGAGGGGCGGGTGGGTCAGCAGGTGGGCGTGCAGCCTGCGGCGCAGGCGGTTGCGTACCACGGCGCGTCGACTCACCTTGCCGCTCACCACGATGCCGCAACGCCAGGGGGAAGCGGCCTGGTCCCGATCCGGGGACGGGAGCAGCAGCGGCTCCGCTGTCATCAGGCGCAACACCATGGCGGTGCCATGGACCCGTCGTCCCCGCCGGAGGATCCGCTCGAACACCCGAACGCCCCGGAGCCGGTGCCGCTGGGGCAATGCCACGGTTTGGGGGCGGGGCTCAGACCGCCAGGCGGGCGCGGCCGCGGCGGCGCCGGGTGCGGATGACGCGGCGCCCGGTATGGCTGCGCATCCGCACCCGGAATCCGGAAACGCGCTTGCGCTTTCGGCTGGTGCCTTCCAAGGTGCGCCTGGTCATGACGGCCGCTCCGTTCCAGTTTTCTCACGATCGAGTACCCTACCAGCCGGACCGGCGCCCCCCCGGAGGCAGCGCCTTAGTTCGGGTCGATCTGGATCAGCCAGCTGCCGAGGACACCGGAGACGGGGATGTCGCCGGGCGCCTGGGCGAGGGCGTTGAACTGGTACATGCCCGCGTTGAAGGGATTGAAGATGTTCATGTACACGCCGACGGTGCCCTTCACGGGGATGGGGGTGTCCGGGAATACCTCGATCACCTTGCTGTCTTTGGAGACTTCAATTTTGGCCGGAATCGTGCGCTTGCAGCGGGTGCGCGCCAGCATGCCGCCTTCGCTCATTTCACAGAGCTTGACATTCTTTTTCTTGATTTCGCTGTCGAAGTAACTGGGGATCGTCACGCTCAGCTTGAGAATGGCCGTTTTGCGATCCTTGGGCCGCAGGATCAGGTAGTACTCCGACCGCTTCAGACGGGCCGTGTCCGTCATGAAGAAGTAGAGCTTGCGGAAATTCTTGTCGTTGTCCCAGCGGAACTCCAGCAGGCCGGGGGTGCCCTGGGCCCCCACCGGCGTGGCGGAGGGAAGGGTGAAGCTGGCGGTGGCGAGGCAGGCAGCGGTCCCGAGGGCCGCGCGGACGGCCAGGGAACGCGAAAGGGGGGGCATGGGATGCCGGGGAGGTGTGCTCCGATTCTCGAAACGCCCCCGGGGGTGCCAGGGCGACGGTGGCCGGCCGGATTACCGGCCGGACGCTTCCGGGTCGGGTGGCCCCAGGCCGGCCGGCTCCACCGGACAGAGGCGGTCCGGTCGCAGGGCGGCGGCGCCCCGCAGGTAGGGGTGCACCAGGCTCTGGTGCGGCTCGACCCAGGCGTGGGCCAGCAACCGGATGCAGTGGGGCAGGTCCCCCGCCACCGCCATCTGCTGGCAGTCGAGCAGGGCCACGCTGCCCCAGCCCTCCCGGCGCCGGGCGATGGCGGCGGGGAAGCAGGCATCCAGGTCGGCCGTCACCGAGAAGGTCACCGAAAGCACCCGCTCCCCATCGAGGCGGTTGTGGATCACCAGCGCGTTGATCAGTTCCCCCACCGCGTCGCTGATCGCCTCGACGGTGTTGGCGCTGGCGGTGGTGGCGCCCCGCAGCGCCCGCAGCTGCAGAGCGCCGTTCATGGACGCCACAGCCACAGGGGCAGGCCGCTCCAGCCCAGCTCGAGGGAGAGGCCCTCGTGCAGGCGGGCGAGCAGGTTCTGGCCGGGCAGCAGGCGGTTGAGGCGGTTCGGGGGCCTGCCGAAGGTGACCGGCTTCGCCTTCTCGGGATCCAGACCCGCCAGGCTCGCCGCCAGCCGGCGGGCACTCTCCTCGTCCCCCAGTTGGTCCACAAGTCCCAGTTCCAGCGCCTGGGCTCCGGTGAACACCCGGCCGTCGGCGAAGGCCCGCACCGCGTCCTCGCTCAGTCCCCGGCCTTCGGCCACCGCCGCCACAAACTGGCCGTAGCTCGCGTCGATCAGGTCCTGCAGCAGGGAGCGCTCCGCCTCGGTGAGGGCCCGGTCTGGAGAGAGGATGTCCTTGTACAGGCCGCTCTTGACGGTTTCGAAACGGACGCCCACCCGCTCCAGCAGCCGCGAGAGGTCGTTGCCGCGCAGGATCACGCCGATCGAGCCGGTGATCGTGCCCGGGTTGGCGACGATCTTCTCGGCCGCCACCCCCACGTAGACCCCGCCGGAGGCGGAGATGTTGCCGAAGCTGGCGACCACATGGCAGCCCTTCTCCCGCAGCCGACGCAGGGCGGCATGGATCTCCTGGCTGTCGCCCACCGTGCCGCCCGGGCTGTCGATGCGCAACAGCAGGGCCGGGCATTCCCGCTGCCCCACCTGCTCAAGCGCCTGCAGCACGCGGGTGCGGGTGGGGCCGGCGATCGGCCCCTCCATGACAATGCGCGCCAGAGTGTGGCGACTCTTGCGACGCCAGGGCCAGCGCATCGGCGTCCTTGGGGTGAGTGGATTGCCTGGATCTTAAAAAGAGGACCCGCTTCGGCCACGCCCATGCCCCAGGCCCTGCGTTGGCCCCTGATGCTCCTGCCCTTTGCGCTCTGGGGTACGGCGATGGCGGCGATGCGCCCCCTGCTCGACAGCGGCTCCCCCCTGCTGGTGGCCAGCCTGCGGCTGCTGCCCGCCGGAATGTTGCTGTTGCTGGTGGCCCTGCCCCTGGGCCGACCGCAGGGGGTGGCGCCGCCCGATCGCCCCTGGCTGCTGCTGTTCGCCCTGGTGGACGGCACCATCTTCCAGGCCCTGCTCGCCCGCGGCCTCGGCCAGACGGGCGCGGGCCTCGGCTCGGTGCTGATCGATTCCCAGCCGCTGCTGGTGGCCCTGCTGGCCCGCACCCTGTTCGGGGAGGCGATCAATCCCGTCGGTTGGGTGGGTCTGGTGCTGGGGCTGGCGGGCATCCTCTGTCTCGGCCTGCCGCCCGCCCTGCTGCGCCACTGGTGGCTGCAGGGGCCGGCGGTGCTGGAACCCGGAGCCTGGAGCCACGGGGAGCTGTGGATGCTGGGGGCGGCGGCGGCGATGGCGGTGGGTACGGTGCTCAGTCGCTACGCCACCCGCCACAGCGATCCGCTGGTGGTCACGGGCTGGCACATGGTGCTGGGGGGCCTGCCGCTCCTGGCGTCCATCGCCATCGCCCCGCTGCTCGATCCGGCGGCCCCCCCTCCGCTGCCCGCCTGGAGCGGCGGCGACTGGTTGCTGATGGGCTACGCCTCGGTGTTTGGCAGCGCCCTGGCCTACGGACTGTTTTTCTGGTTCGCCAGCAAGGGTGACCTCACCGGCTTCACCGCGCTCACCTTCCTGACCCCTGTCTTCGCCCTGTTGTGCGGGGAGCTGCTGCTGGGCGAGCGGTTGCGGCCCCTCCAGTGGCTCGGCGTGCTGCTGGCCCTGGCCTCGGTGCTGCTGATCAACCGTCGCCAGGTTCTCTGGCAGCCGACGCCGCAGCCGGAGGCCGCGACATGAGCCCCCGCGCCCGCCTGTGGCTTGTGGTTCTGCTGCTCGGCCTCCTGCTGTTCCTCTGGCGTCTGGGCTGCGATGGCCTGGTGGATGAGACCCCGCCCCTGTTCGCCGCTTCCGCCCGCGCCATGGCCGAAACCGGGGACTGGCTGATCCCCCGTGTGAACGGCCTGCCGCGCTACGACAAGCCCCCCCTGGTGTACTGGTTGATGGGCCTGCTCTACGCCTTGCCCGGCCAGGCGCGCTGGAATCCGCTGGGTACCTGGGCCGCGAGCCTGCCCTCCGCCCTGGCCACGGTGGCGGTGATGCTGGCACTGGCGGACACCTTGCTGCGCTGGCCCCAGCCCGGGCAGGCCCGCGGCGGCGCCCCCGATCCGCTTCCCTGGCGGACGGCCCTGACCGCGGCTCTGGCCTTCGCCCTCTCGCCCCTGGTGCTGCTCTGGGGGCGCACGCCGGTGAGCGACGCCCTGTTCAGTGCCCTGGTGGCGATCAGCCTGCTGCTGGCCTGGCGACGCTACGCCGCCGGTCCCGGCGCGGCTGCGGCGGGTTGGTGGCACTGCTGGGCGGTTCTGGCCCTGGCCGTTCTGGCGAAGGGCCCCGTGGCGGTGGTGCTGGCCGGCCTCGCCCTGCTTCTCTTCGCCTGGCTGCAGGCCGATCCGGGCTCCCTGGCGGCGCAGCTGCGGCCCCGGGCCGGCCTGGCCTTCACGGCGCTGCTGGCCCTGCCCTGGTACGGCCTGGCCCTGGCGAGGGAGGGGGCTCCCTTCTGGGACTCCTTCTTCGGCTACCACAACCTGCAGCGCTTCACCTCCGTGGTGAATCACCATCTGCAGCCCTGGTGGTACTTCCTCCCGGTGCTGCTCGTGGCGGCCCTGCCGGCCACCCCGCTCCTTCTGGTGGGTGTCGCCCGCGGGATCGGCCCCCTACGCCTTGCCCCATGGCCGGCGCAACCCCTCCCAGCGCCGGCCTCCCTGGGTCGTCTGGCGGCCTGCTGGCTGCTGGCGGTGCTTCTGTTCTTCACCGCCGCCGCCACCAAGCTGCCGAGCTACTGGCTGCCCGCCACCCCCGCCTGCGGCGTCCTCATCGCCCTGGCCGCTCGGGGGGAGCGGGGGGACCGGACCGCCGGGGCCGCCCGCGGGCTCACCCTGCTCCTCACCCTGCTGCTGGGGGTGGTGTTTCTGGCGGCCCCCGTCTGGGTGCCGCGCATCCAGGATCCGGAGATGCCCACCCTGCCCGCGGAGCTGCTGGCGGCGGGCCGGCTGCCGGTGGCGGCCGCCTGCTTCCTGCTGGCGGCACTGCTGGGCCTTGCCCTAGCGCCCGACCGCGGCCGTCCCGGAACCTGGCTCCTGGCCCTGCAGCTGCCGCTGGTGGCCTTCGTGCCCCTGGCCCTGCTCCCCTCCTGGAGCCTGGGGGACCGGCTGCGCGGCGCTCCGGTGCGGCAGATGGCCAGGGCGGCGCAGCAGGCCCTGCGCCCGGGCGAGAGCCTGGCGATGGTGGGCATCCTCAAGCCCTCGCTCCATTACTACAGCCGTCGGGTGGTGATCTACGAGGGCAAGGAGCCCCGGGGCCTGGTCAACCTGGCGGATCGCCTGCGGAGCGAGGCCCGGCCCGGCCAGCGGCCCGCCCCCGTGGAGCGGATGCCCACCGTGCTGGTGGTCATCGACCATGGCACCGCCGCCCTGCCGTTCTGGCGGGGCCTGGAGCCCGAAACCCTGGCGAGCGCCGGCCTTTACAGCCTCTGGCGGCTGGAGCGGCGCGAACTGGAGAGGCGTGCCGCTGAACTGAGGGTCAGCGGCGAGCGGATCTCCTGGCGGGATCCGGTGCCGGAGCGTTACTGATTCCCCAGCCTCTCCCCCAGGCCGCGATCAGGCGGGGGAGGGGCACGGATCCGGAGGGGTTTGCGGGACGCCCGGCTGGGGCTCGTCGCCGTGGAGGGCCGGGAGCTGGATCTGGAAGCGGCTGCCCCGCCCCAGCTGGCTCTCCACATGGATGGTGCCCCCCATCGCTTCCACCAGCAGCTTCACCACCGAGAGCCCGAGGCCGGAGCCCCGGCTCTGTTCGCTGGCGTTGGCGCCGCGGTGAAAGCGATCGAAGATCCGGGGCAGGTCGCTGGGGGGGATGCCGATCCCACGGTCGATCACGGTGATGGTCAGGTTCCCCCCATCGTCTTCGGCCAGGATCACCTGGATTGCCTGGTCGGGGCGGGAATATTTATCCGCATTCTCGATCAGATTCAACACCACCTGCTGGAGACGGTCCGCTTCAGCCAGGGCCTCGAACGAT
>JBIIND010000067.1:0-7586 GCA_044337665.1 Cyanobium sp. | reverse complement strand
AGGCGAAAAAGGAAGGACACCGACTGCAGCGGCCAGAGCCACCATCGACCAGAGTGTGATCAACCGCCGCAGCACAGCAATCGGCAAAGCCACCCCCCCTGGCACCCCCTGCTGGGCCAGCAGCAGCACCGTGGCGCCCTCATTCACCCCGATCCCGGCCGGCAGCGAGGAGGCCATCCCGGCGGTGCCGGAAAGCAGGTAGATGGCGATGGCCGCCGGGATGGTGATCGGAGCCGGGGACAGCAGCCGCACCAGCAGCCACAGCACCAGGGCCTCATTGGCCCAGACCAGCACCGAGATCAGGGCTGCCGGCAACGTGGCCCGGGCGAGGGCGCCGCTGGGCAGGTGGTGGCGCCAGTGCTGCCAGCGTGTCTGCAGCCAACGGCGAGGAGCGGGACGGCTGACCAACAGAACAACAGCCAGAGCCACCAGCGCCAGGCCCAGCAGAAGCGGGGCGCTCGGGATCGGCAGCCGCCCCAGCACCTGAGCTGGCGTGAGCACCAGCAGCAGCAGGGCCACGGCGGCCACATCCGCACAGCGCTCCGCGACGAACACATGGACCAGGGGCAGACGCGGGTAACCCAGCTGCTCATGCAGCAATTGCACCCGGCTCAGCTCGCCCAACTTGGCGGGGGTGGCCGTGAGGGCAAAGCCTCGGAACCATCCGAGCAGATCCGGCCAGTTGGTGCGCCCGATGCTCAGGGAGCCCAGCAGCAAACGCCAGCGCCAGTAGCGGCCTGCATTGCTGAGAGCCACAACCCCAAAGAGCACAGGCAGCCACTGGAGCAGGCTGGTGCCATACCGAACCAGATCAGCCTTGGCCTCAGAGCCCATGAATAGCACTCCACTGAGGGCGCCAAGGAACAGGGCCAATGCCGAGAGAGGCACGATCCAACGGCCACGCTTGGGCTGTGGATACGGCTCCGCCGCGCTGCGGAAACTGCGCCAGTGCGGATGGCCACTGGCCTGCAGGAGTTCCCGGTCGCCCAGGCTATCGCCATAGGCCTCCAGCTGCTCAGCCGGAGGGAGCACACCCAGATGCCGTTCCAAGCGGAGAACCTTTTCCGGGCCCTTGCAGTTCGGAGTGGTGAGCCGCAGTGGGTTGGCGGATCCCACCCGCAGGAGATCAGTGCAGCCGGTGGCAATCAACTCCACACTCAGATGGCGAGCCAACGGGGCGATCAACGGCTCCGGTGAAGCCGACACGATCAGGCAGCGATGACCGTGCTGCTGATGCCAGCGCAGGCGGGCAATAGCCTGGGGACGCAGCTGCGCGATCAACATTGCAGGCAGCTGGCTCAGTGCAGCCTCTCGCCGCCAGTGCGGTGCTGCCTGGAGAGCCCGATTCAGCACAGCTTCCTTGAGCTGGGCGGTGCTGCAACGCCCCAGGCGCCAGAGCAGCAGTTTTGGGGCGAGTGTGCAGTGATCAAACGCCAGGCCAAGAGGTCCTCGCAGCAGCAACAAGAAACGCCGCGTGGCATCACCGCGAATGAGCGTGCCGTCGCAGTCGAAGGCGGCAATCACGATTTGGGCAGCACCGCGCGGATCAGGAACTGTTTGCCGAGTAGTGACCATGCCCAGGGATTCGATAGATACAGCTGCACCAGCCGCGGATGGGTGGGCAAGCGAGACCGGAAGGAGTAGGGCAGGAAGCGGTCGTGAACAGCGACCGCATCAAGCCCGGCAGAAGCCAGATGCTCTAAAATGGTGAGATGAGAGAGGGGAAGCAGGTGGTCAGCAAAGTCCCAGTAATCAGCTGCGCAATATTTGATGTTGGGCCCCATGATCGTGATCACACCATGAGGGCTCAAGGCTGACTTGCACCCGGCCAGGAAATCTTGAACCGCTTCAGGGTTGGGGAGATGCTCCAGCAGGTTGGAAATCCAGATCAAATCATGGCCCTGCTCGAAAATAGCTTGCTGGAAAGCCCCTTGTTGAAACTGCACCTCGGCTGACAACTGTGGAGAGCGAGCTCGGAGATCACAGCCACTCAACACAAACCCCCGACCCGCACAGGCATTCAGAAACTCTCCGTCTCCGCAGGCTGGATCCAGGACTGAACGAACGAATTGGCCATGGCGGCACTGCACTGCATCCTGAAGAACCCAGGAGGCAATGCGACGCCAGACAGCCGCCTTCGTAGCAGGCGAAATGCCATCAAAGCGGTGCTGATAAATGCGTTCGAGATCAAGTGCCATTGGATCCGAGCCTCTGGTGAAATGTGAAAGTCTTCTGAGCCACAAAGGAAAACAGGACAGGAGCTGCAACCCCAAGCGCATGGGCACTTGTGCGCAAAGTCTGATTGGTGGCAGTTCCCATCCGTGCAGCCACAAGCCACTGCAAGCTCAGATGGTAAACCAGCCAGGTCAGCAGAAGCGCAAGCAGATTGATACCTGTGAATATCAAGACCTCAGGCAGCGAAGCCCGGCGCACCGTCTGAAAGACAAATCGTCTACACAGCAGATAGGAGGTAGAAAGACCTGCACAGAAACCAGCGACAACTGCCCAGGCATCGAACATTACCAAGCTGCCGAGGAGCCTGGTGATAATGTTGATGAATGCAGCAAAGCTGTTAGCCAGCACGAAACGCAGGAACTGGGCAGAAAGAAGTTGATTCATCGCACCACCTCCTCCGCTTGCCGTGCCAGTTTCCGCCCGAAGTAGATGCTTTCGCTGATCCCCCGGTCTTCCGGGTAGTAAGCGGTCGTGTCTGCGGTGAACACCCCCGGGAATGGCTGCAGCGGCGGCAGTCTCTGCTGGAAGTGCACACCACAGACCGGCTGAGCAAAGCGGTAGCGGTTGCAGTGGCTGGCCATTAGGTCAGCGTCGCTGAGCTGGGGATTGATCGCCTTGAGGCAAGCCCAGGCATCAGAGATGAAGGCCTCGTTCGGCCGCTGGTAATCCGGATGATCCGCTGGGATGTAGAAAGGCACGTAGGCGATGTGACCCTGAAGAGGTCTCAAGTTGCTCATCTCGATCACCCCGGGGATCGCAAAGCGCGCGTCGTTGACGTTGGTCCAGAAATTGCTGGTGACTGGCTGACGGGTCTGCAGCACCACGCAGGCGCAGGCCACCGAGGGCAGGGCGCTGTAGCGATCCACCAGGGCCTGCTCCACACCACCAGCCTGCAGCACCGGCGCCATCAGGGGCAGGGGCACGGTGCTGATCACGCAATCAAACGCCTGCTCCCCAGATGGGGTGCTCAGCACGGCACCACCGGAGCACAAGGGCCTAAGGGCCTGCACCGGGGTACTGAGCTGAATCTCTGCCCCGCCCGTTCGGATGGCGGTGGCCATGGCATCGATCAGCCGCTGGGAGCCCCCGCTCAGAAAGCCAAGGGTTTCCTTGAGCCGACGGCGGGACTGCCCCAGACGGCGGACACGGCTCCAGATCCAGGCGGCCGAGATCTGATCGCTGTAGTGGAAGAACTTGTAGGCGAACAGCTTGTGCCAGAGCACTTGATAGCCCTGTTCACCCAACCAGCTGCGCAACCACTGGGTGGCGGTGGTGCCATCGAGGCTGCGCCAATCGCGGATGGTGAGACAGCGGGCGGCGTGCAGCAGGTAGCGAACCCGTGTGAGCCAAGGCAGCCGCCGAAACCCGAGCACCGCCCCCACTGAGCCCCAGGGATAGAGGCGCCCGTCCAGGTAGAAGCCCATCTGCGTGGTGCGCCATTGCAGCTGATCCTCCAGGCCCAGGTCACGCAGCATCTGGAAGAACGCCGTGTCGCTGAGGCAATGAAAGTGGTAATAGCGCTCCAGCTGGATGCCGGCGAAGTCGAAGCAGGCCGCCATCCCACCGAGCCGGTCATCGGCTTCCAGCAGGACAGGCTGATGGCCCAGGCGCGTGAGCTCATAGGCCACCGCCAGCCCCATCGGGCCGCCGCCGATCACGGCGATTCGGGACCTTGGCTGATTGGAGGAAGACATCAGAACGGCATCTCCACCTGGCTGAAACGCAAATCCTGATAGGTGATCCGCAGCGCCTCTGCCAGCGGCGTGGGGGCGACCGCAAAGATCCCCGGCCAGTCGATCACCTCGAATTCATCGCCAGCGGTGAGGGCCTGGAGCTGGGAGCGGGTGAAGGCCGGCTGGCGAGAGATCAACGCCCAGAGCTGGAGCAGGAAGCCAAAGAGCGGGATCGGCAGATGGATGATCCAGATGCGGGCGTTAACGGCCTTGCGCAACTGGCGCATCAGGCTCAGGTAGCTCACCTTCTCCAGGCCGGTGATGTCGTAGGTGCCTTGCAGAGCGGGATCTTCCAGGCAGCGCTGGATCAACATGCAGAAATCACCCACATAGAGCGGCTGGCGGATGAACCGGCCGGATCCCGGGATGGGGAACAGGGGCAGCTTCTGCATGAACCGGGCCAGCCAGCCCAGATGCTTGCGGTCGAACCAGCCGAACATCAATGTGGGCCGGAGCACCACGGCATCAGGCCACTCCTGCAACACCAATTGCTCCTGGCTGCGCTTGGTTTGCGTGTAGAGGTCGGTGGCTACCGAATTCACCACCGAACTGCTCACGTGCACCAGCCGGGGGATATCGGCCAGGCGGAGCTGTTCCAGCACCACCTCTGTGCTGCGCACGTTGTTGCGCTCGAACTGGCTGGGGTCGGTGTTGCCGATCTCGGCCTGGAGCATCACGCAGGCACCGCAACCCCGGATCGCCGATGGCCACAACTGACCATCGGTCTGGGTGAGGTCTTCCAGCAGGAAGTTGACCCTGGGGAAGAGCTTCTGGGCAATGGCCACGGCTTCCCGCTTCTTATCCACCACCAGCAGCTCCCAATCGGGATGGCTGCTCTGCAGCAGGGCGATCAGGTTGAGGCCCACCAGGCCGGCGCCCCCAGGCAGAAACACCCTCATGGCTGAAGCCCCACTTCCGGCAGCAGATCAGCACGATGGCTGAGGCCCACCACCACCACGGTGAGCAGCCAGGCCAGGAGGGTGAACTGGATGCCCCGATCGCCCAGCAGGATCTCCTCCGGTTTTTCGCTGGTGCGCTCGGGTGCCAGCAGCCGCCGGCGCTCCGCTTCCTCAGGATCGCTCAGCAACTGGTAGCGGAAGATCCCCACCAACGCGAAGGGCACCGTGAGCAGCATCCAGGTTGTGGAGGCACCATTGAGCGCCGGGCCCGCAGCCCAGAGGCTGTAGCTCATGAAGGCACTGGTGGCGACCAGACTTTCTAGCCGTAGCAGCAGCGGCAACGAGTAGCGCTCCAACACCTTGCGGGTCATCACGCCAAGGTCCTGAGCCACCCGCAGCTCAGCCTTGCGCTTCTCGATCGCCAGGAACAGCGCCAGGAGGCCCACGGTGAGGAGGAACCAGGGCGAGAAGCCGAACCCACCAGCCACCACACCGGCAATCGCCCGCAGCAGAAAGCCCGAGGCGATGCAGAACAGATCCAGGAGCGGCATCCGCTTGAGCTGGAAGCAGTAGCCCACCTGGATCAACCCGTAGAGCAGCACCACCCCGCCCAGGGCCGGCGTGATCCAGGCCGCCAGGCTCAGGCTTGCGGCCGCCAGCACAGCAGCGGTGGTCAGAGCGGCCGGCACGCTCACCAGGCCAGCAGCGATCGGCCGGTGGCGCTTGCTGGGGTGGGCCCGATCGGCCGCCAAATCCAGGCAGTCGTTCAGCAGGTAGATGGCGCTCGAGATCAGGCAGAACGCCAGCAAAGCCCCTCCTGCTCTCAGCCAGACGTCGGCCTCTAACCGGAAGGCAAACAGCGGCGCCGCGAACACCAGCAGATTCTTGGGCCACTGCCTCGTACGGCAGGCCACCAGCAACGCAGGCATTGCGCCAGGATACCCTGAACCCATCGATCAGACCTCTCCGAGCCGGCGTGCGCCTGACCTTATGACGCTCAGCACAGGGTTGCCCCGCTGGCTTGGGTAGGAGAGCAGAGATGAGATGTTGCTGAACGTTGAAAAATGACGATTCGGCAGACCTGCGCTCACTCCGCCACCTCCGGATCCAGCTTCAACCCCGGGTAGAGGAAGGCGCGGCTGAGGCGTTGGCAGTCGCCGGGGCTCACAGAGGCTTCGCGCAGGCTGGCCTCCCAGCTGCTGGTCACAGCGGTGAAGATCCGCGTGGCGATCGCATCAGCTTCCGCGGGCTGCAGCAGAAACCGGCCCGCCGCCGCCAGGATCGCCCGGCGGTTGGCCCACCGGCTGGGGCTGCGCTCCTCCAGGCCACAGGCCATGGCCAGGTCGCGGCGGGTCTCGGCCTGCAGGGGGGGCCGGCGTGAGGTCGTAGGCGGGGCTGAGCTGCCAGCTGCGGGAGCGGGCCAGCAGCGCATGGTTGCGGGGATGGTCGTCGATGTTCGAGACCGCCGCGTTGAAGCAGATCCGGCCGAACAGCTCGCGCAGGTCCGCCGCCGGCTGGGCGCTGACGCGGCGGAGCTCATCGGCCAGCAGCACATCGGCATCGCCGACGCGCGTGAGGCGACTCTCCGCCACCTGCAGCCCGCAGCGCCGGGCCAGCAGCAGCAGGCCGTGCTCCACGCGCGGCTGGTTCCAGATGTCGGCCGGTGCCGGGAATTTACTTGGCCAGCCAGAGAGCCTGATCGGCCTCCACGGTGGTCTTGGGGCGGGCGCCCCCCATCGACGTGCCGGCCTGGCCGATCAGCTCCTCCACCTGCTCCAGAGCCGAGCCAGCACGGTGGGGTTCCTCGCGGGGGATCGCATCGACCGCCTGCTTGATCCGCTCCAGATCGAGAGTGCGGTGAAAACGACGCTGCGGCGCCGGTGGATCCACGCCGCGGCCAAAGCCAACCGCACCCCAGCGGCCATCCGGCCCGAGCAGCAGCAGATCGAAATCGCTGGGCTAACCCAGACCGCCATGGCGAGCGATGGGGTTGCCCCGATTTCGTGGACACCGATCATGGGTTCGCAGGGGTGAGTGTAGAGGCAGCGATGAACAGCTGCTCGTAGCCGATCGGGCTGCAGCTGCTGGGGAGAGATCAACCCTTCTCGATGGTCATCGAGGCTGAGCTCCAGCTTGAGGGTGGAGAAGAAGCTCTCCTCCACCGCTTTGCCCCAGCAGCAACCCTTGGCGGACATGCTGCAGTGAATCTTTCTTTTCTGCAGCAGAGTGCGGTAGTCAGTGGCCCGGTACTGGCTCCCCTGATCGGTGTGGATCAGCAGTTGCTCCAGCTTCCAGCCCACCACGCGGCGGCTGTAGAGGTCGATCCAGACGGCGAGATAACGCCAGCCGGATGTTGTGCGGATGTAGGTGATGTCGCCGGCCCAGCAGCGGTTGGGGGCCGGAGGCCGAAACTCCTGCTGCTGCAGGTTCTCGGCCACCCCCACAGTGCCCCGCCGGCTCCCGGAGCAGGGCCGGAAGGCCCGGCGGGTCCGGCCCCCCAGCTGTGCCCGCCGCATCCACCGAGCGACCCGGTGGCGACCGACCCGGAGTCCGGCTGCGGCCAGTTCCTGGTGGATCCGTGGCGCGCCGTCTGGATCTCCGCGGTGATCACCGCGTTCCCGGCCGCCCGCTTTCCCGGCGCCTCCTGCCGCTGCCGCCAGGCATAGAACCCGCTGCGGGCGACGCCCAGCTGCCGGCATAACCAGGCCACCGAGTGTTG
>JBIIND010000141.1:0-5063 GCA_044337665.1 Cyanobium sp. | reverse complement strand
CAAGCGGCTGTTCCCCCAGCACTTCGAAGGCCCTGAGCCCGCCAGGCTGCGCAAGTCTGTCGTGGTGAAGACGCCGCTTTCGGTCTACAAGACCGTGCCCGGCTGCCAGCAGCTGCGTCCGGATCAGGTCTCCCCGATCCCCAATTTCTTCCTCGCTGGCGACTACACCCTGCAGCGCTACCTCGCCTCGATGGAGGGCGCGGTGCTCAGCGGCAAGCTCTGTGCCCAGGCCATCGACCGCTCCCGCCTGTCGGCCGATGTGCCGGCGGCTGCGGTCCCAGTCTGATCCTGTGCGGACCGCGGCCCCTGCCAGCCCCGGCCTGCCCAGCCTCGCGCAGGCCTATGAGGACTGTCGGCGCGAGACCGCCGAGTGGGCGAAAACCTTCTATCTGGGCACCCTGCTGATGCCGCCCCCCAAGCGGCGCGCCATCTGGGCCATCTACGTCTGGTGTCGCCGTACCGATGAGCTGATGGACAGTCCTGAGGCCCAGGGGAAGCCCACCGCCGAACTGGCGGCCCGACTCGATGCCTGGGAGCGGCGCACCCGCGAGCTGTTCAGCGGCAGGGTCCGCGATGGCCTCGACCTGGCGATGGGGGATACGATCGCGCGCTACCCCCAGCCGATTCAGCCGTACCTCGACATGATCGAGGGCATGCGCATGGATCTCACCACCCATCGCTACGACAGCTTCCGCGAACTGGAGCTGTATTGCTACCGCGTGGCCGGCACGGTGGGGCTGATGACCCAGGAGGTGATGGGCCTCGATTCCGCCTATACCTCCGCCCCCTGGAGCGCGCGGCCCGACACATCCCAGGCGGCGGTGGCCCTGGGCATCGCCAACCAGCTCACCAACATCCTCCGCGACGTGGGCGAGGACCGTGCTCGCGGCCGCATCTACCTCCCCCAGGACGAACTCGTCCGCTTCGGCTACTCGGAGAGTGAGCTGCTGGCCGGTGTGGTGAACGACAACTGGCGGGAGCTGATGCGCTTCCAGGTGGCGCGCGCCCGCGACTGGTTTGCCCGCTCCGAGGCCGGGGTGCGATGGCTGGCCCCGGATGCCCGCTGGCCGGTCTGGGCCTCGCTGCGCCTCTACCGCGGCATCCTCGACGCCATCGAGCAGCTCGACTACGACGTCTTCAACCACCGCGCCTTCGTCCCCACCGCCGGCAAATTCCTCGATCTGCCCCGCTCCTTCCTGATCGCCCAGGCCCGCTGAGGGGAGCGGCCCTAGCGGCGATTCCGGTAGAAGCGGGTCTTGGCAGCCTCGGCCGTGAGGCCGTAGGCCAGCAGGATCAGCGCCAGGGGCCCCAGGAAGTGGGGCGGCAGGGGCACGAATCCGAACAGTCGGCCGAGGGGGGTCCACGGCAGCAGCAGGGTGAGCGCGATCACCGCGGCGGTGGCCAGCATCAGGGAGCGGGAGGGGCGGCTGCTCCAGATCGGGCCGCGCGTGCGCACCACCAGCACGATCATCGCCGCCGAGATCACCGACTCCACGAACCAGCCCGTGCGGAAGTGGGCCATGTCGGCCTTCAACCCCCCCAGCAGCACCACAAAGGTGAGGCCGTCATAGAAAGAACTCACCAGACCGAAGCTGAGCATGAAGCGGCGAATGAAGGCGATGTCCCAGCGCCGTGGCCGCTCCACCCAGTCCCGGTCCACCCGGTCGCCGGCGATCGTCATCTCCGGCAGATCGGTGAGCAGGTTGGTCAGCAGGATCTGCTTGGGCAGCAAAGGCAGGAAGGGCAGCAGCAGGGAGGCGCCCCCTCCTGGCTCAGCGCCCGATGGCGCTCGCGGATGCCCGCCTCCAGATCCGCCAGCGGCACCGCGGTGCCATCGCTTCGCTCCGCATGGCTGCAGACCGCCAGCACCTGCTCCACGGCGCCCTTGGTGATCAGCAGGGGTTGCGCCTGAGGCGCGGGCGGGTCGAGCAGCAGGCTCTGGCGCTTGCGGTGAAAGTCGAAGGGCTTTTCGTCGCGCTTGCGCCAGCCCTCCGGTGCGGGGCCCAGGGTGCGCAGGGCCTCATCGATCGGATTGGTGGTGCTGGTTTCGAAGACCGCGTTGAGCCGGGCCATCGCCAACACCTTGTCGCTGGGGGCCCCATCGGCCGCCAGGGCGCCCCGGACGCGCGCCCGGCCCTCGGTGAGGGTGCCGGTCTTGTCCGCGCACAACACATCCATGCTCCCGAAGTCCTCGATCGCCGCCAGGCGCCGCACGATGACCCGCCGACGCGCCATGCCCTGGGCGCCGCGGGCCAGGTTGACGCTGATGATCGCCGGCAGGAGCTGGGGGGTGAGGCCGACGCCGAGGGCCAGGGCGAACAGGAACGAATCGGCGACCGGGCGCTGCAGGTAGACGTTGAAGGCGAAGATCAGGGCGATCAGCAGCAGGGTCAGCTCCAGCAGCAGGGTGCCGAAGCGGCGTACGCCACGCTCGAACTCGGTTTCCCCGGGCGTCAGCCCCAGCCGCTCGGCGATCTGCCCGTAGGTGGTGGATCGACCGGTGCGCAGCACGAGGGCGCTGCCGTGGCCACTCACCACATGGCTGCCCATGTGCAGCATGTTGGCCCGGGCCGCCAGGGGGGTGGTCGCCGGGAGGGGGCCGCTCTGCTTCTCCACGGGAAAGCTCTCGCCGGTGATCGAGGCTTCGTCGACGCAGAGGTCCTGCTCCGCCAGCAGCCGGCAGTCCGCCGGGATGCCATCGCCGGCGGCCAGCAGCACCACATCTCCAGGCACGACCTCGTCCATGGGAATCGAGTGCTCCCCGTGATCCCGCCGCACCGTGGTGCGCAGTTCCACCAGCTCCAGCAGTCCCTCCACCGCCCGGGCGGCGCCCCGCTCCTGCCAGAAACCCAGCAGGCCGCTGGCCGTCACGATCCCCAGGATGATCAGGCCGTCGGTGGGGGAATCGAGGAGGAACGAAAGCAGTGCCGCCCCCGTCAGGATCAGGATGATCGGGCTGGCGAACTGGCGGAGCAGGAGCTGCAGGGTGCGGCTGCGGGGCGTCCGCACCAGGCGGTTTGCGCCGTAGCGATCCAGACGGCGGTTGGCATCCGCTGAGTCCAGCCCCTGCGGGCTTGAGCTGAGCCGTCTGAACAGCCTCTCCTCGCTGGCGCTCCAGTCGTCCGTGGCCTCCCCGCCCCCTCCGCCCGGGGCTTGGCCTTGGGCGACCGGCTCAGGAAGGGGGGGCATCCGGGGATCTCAGCCACGCCAGCAGGATCGGATTCACCCGCTCCGGGGCTTCGTCATGGGGGCAATGGCCCAGGCCCTCAAGCACGCGCAGCTCGCGGACGCAGGGGTAGGTGGCGGCCCAGCGCCGGGCTTCGGCCGGGGCCTCCCAGGGATCGCTGCCGCCCCAGAGCATGCGCACAGGAAGATGGATCTCGGCCAGGAGATCCGGGGCGAGGCGGTCGCGAAACAGGTTGACGAAGCCACGGAAGCTTTCCACCGCGCCGGGGTCGGTGGCGGGACGATGCAGCAGCCCCACCAATTGGTCATCGACATTGGCGCCGCTGGGATAGGCGACCCGCAGCACGCGTCGGATGAAGCCCGGCCGTGCCAGGACAGAGAACAGGGCCGCCAACAGCCAGCGTTGCCGCACCAGTTGCTTCACAACCGGCCGACCGGCCTGTTCCCAGATGGGTAGTTCGGCGATCCGCTTCTCGTCGAGGGTGCGCTGGGCGCAGTCGATCAGGACAACCTGGCTGGCGGCCCGGCCGTTCTGCTCCAGCAACCGGGCCGTATTGAGGGCGACCAGGCCGCCGATCGAATTGCCCAGCAGATGGAGGGGCCGTCCCAGCCGCTCCCCCCGCACCCGCTCCGCCACAAAGTCGGCCACCTGCTCCGACCACAGGTCGAAGCAGTAACGCACCGCATCGGGTCGTTCCGGCTCGCCCTCCAGGCGGGAGCGGGGTTTGTCGCTGGAGCCGAACCCCAGCAGATCGAGGGCGAAGACTTCGTTGTCCTCGGCCAGAGCGGCCAGGTTGTGGCGCCAGTGGCCGAGGCTTGCCCCGAAGCCGTGGATCAGCACCACGGCCGATGGGGCCTCCGGAGAACCAAGACGCGTCCAGCCGATGCGGTGGCCCTTCCAGAGCCAGATGTTCGGCTCCGGCAGCGCCACGGCGGAACGGCTCACCCGTGGGGTCTCAGACGCCGACCGTCTGGCCGGCCAGCATGGCCTTCAGCTTGGCCAGTTCCCCTGCCCAGCGGGGATCGGGAGCCTCGCTGTCGACGTTGTCGGTGTGGACCACCTTGTCGACGGGGCGTCGCGCCGTGGAGGGGGCGCCCGGGCCGCGTCGCTCGCCGGGGCTGGGTGTGCCCTTGGTCTCGCGGCGCTCGGAGATCTCGATGCGCAGGCTGTTGCCGCCGAACTCGCGACCGTTCAGCTGCTCGATCACGGTCTCCGCGGTCTTGCGGTCGTCGACGTTGGCGAAGCCGAAGCCGCGGCAGCCGCCGGTCTCCCGGTCGTTGACCGCCTTAAAGCGCACACCCTCCCCCACGGAGGCGAACAGGGCCTCAAGCTCCTGGGCGTCAAAAGTCCTCGGCAGGTTGCCGACGTAAAGGCGAACACTCATGGGGGAGAGAGATGGTTGGGAAAGCTGTGGCTGGCGGTGCAATCACGCCAATGCATCCAGAAGTTAATCACGGCGCCCCCCCTTCGGGCGCCAGCCAGCGCCGGGCCGCCATCAGAACCTGCTGGTGCTCCGCTTCCGTGAGGCCCTGACCGGCCCGGCCGCGGGGCAGGCGGCCGAAGGCCCGCTCCCGCTTCAGGGCCTCCAGCAGCCGGCCCAGGGCGGGGCCCGCCGGGATCCCCAGCTCCCGCTGCAGCTGTCGGCCGTCCAGGGGAGGGTGGGGATGGAAGAGGGGATCGTCGCCATCGCGCCAGCGCGCCAGGGCCGCCTGTGCCTTCGCCGGGTCCAGGTGCAGGAGCAGGGCCGGCAGGTCGTCCTCCAGATCCAGCTGCAGCGCCAGCCGTTCGGGCTCCGGCAGGGTCTCCAGGTCGCCGCCGGGGCGCCCGACCAGCTCCCCCCGCCAGCGCCGCAGCAGGCGGCAGCGCTGCTGCAGGC
>JBIIND010000066.1:0-7712 GCA_044337665.1 Cyanobium sp. | reverse complement strand
CCGCCCCGCCGTCCCGCCCCGCGATGCCGCGCCCGATCGATCACGCCCTGCGTCTGCGCACCCTGTGGTTCGCTTACCTGCTGGCGATGCTCTTCCATGTGGATCTGGGGCTGATGCCCCTGTTCCATGGCCTGTCGCCCGAGATCGAGAGCCAGGTGCCTGCGGGTCAGCTGCCCCTGGTCTTCTGGGGGATGTTGCTCTATTTCCTGATCCCCCTCGTCTCGATCCTGCTCATCGCCTGGGCCGCCACCGATCCCGAGGGCGAGAGGCGCTGGCGGCCATGGCGGCGTCTGCATTTCTGGATCTCGGTGCTCTACAGCGTCACCAACCTTCCCCATCTGATCGCCGACATCCTCGTACCCGATTCCCGTGGCGATCAGGTGCTGCTGATGGTGGTGCTGCTGGTGATCGGCCTGCTGATCAACCGCGAAGCCTGGTTCTGGTGGCGCCAGGGCCGCGCCTCCCCACCCCCCTGATTCCCACCCCCACCCCCACCCCCATGCCCGCGCCCCACCAGCCGATCGTGATCCTCGGCGGCTTCCTGATCACCCAGGAGGCGTACCAGCCGATGCGGGAGACCCTGGAACGGCTCAGCGGCCAGCCGGCGGAGCTGGTGCCGGTGGGGCGGATCGAATGGCTGCTGACGGTGCGCCCCTTCGCCTGGGCCCGCCTCCTCGACCGGGTGGCCGTGGCGGTGGAGCGGCAGGCGCGGCTCTCCCCCACCGGCCGGGTGACCCTGGTGGGCCACAGCTCCGGCGGCATCCTGCGCCGCCTGTGCCTCGATGATCAGCCGTGCCAGGGGCGGCGCTGGAACGGCCGGGCCCGGGCCGACACTTTGGTGATGCTGGGGAGTCCCCACACGGCGCTCCAGGCCACTGCGCTGCGGCGGATGGTGGCGCAACGCCTGCCCGGCTGCCCCTTCGCGCCGGCGGTCCGCTACATCTCCGTGGCGGGAGCGGTGGATCTGGATCCGGCGCGGGCTGAGGCCAGTGACACCGCCCGGCGGATGGCCCCGACGGCCTACCGCAACAGCAGCGGCGACCCCCAGGACCGGGGCGATGGCCTGGTGCCGCTGCGCTCAGCGCTGCTGGAGGGCTCGGAGGCGGTGGTGCTCGAAGGGGTCGCCCACGCGGGTGCGTTCGGGCCGGTGTGGTTCGGAACCCCGGCGGTGGTGGAGCGCTGGTGGACCGCCGTGGCTCAATCGCCCAGCAGCGCCCCCATGTGAGCGGCGGCGGCGGCCGCCAGCCCGGGCAGGTCGTACCCCCCCTCCAGGGCCGACACCAGCCGGCCGCCGGCATGGCGCCGCGCCAGATCCATCGCCAGCCGCGTCAGGGCAGCGAAGTCGGCGTCCTGCAACGCCAGGCCGCCGAGGGGATCGCCCTGGCGGGAATCGAAGCCGGCGGAGATCAGCACGAACTCCGGCGCGAAATCCGCCACCGCCGGCAGCAGCACCTCCCGCCAGGCGGCGAGCACCTCGGTGCCCCCGCTGCCGGCGGGCAGGGGACAGTTGAGGGTGAAGCCCAGGCCAGCGCCCGTTCCCCGCTCGCTGCGCGAGCCGGTGCCGGGGTAGTGCGGCGCCTGATGGGTGCTGAAGAACAGCACGGAGGGATCGTCCTCGAAGATCGCCTGGGTGCCATTGCCGTGGTGCACGTCCCAGTCGAGGATCAGCACCCGCGCCAGCCCGTGCGCCTCCTGCAGATGGCGGGCGGCGATGGCGATGTTGTTGTAGACGCAGAAGCCCATGCCCTGGGCGGCGCTGGCGTGGTGCCCCGGCGGGCGCACCACGGCGAAGGCGTTGGCCACCTCCCCCGCCTGCACCGCCTCCACCGCCGCCAGCACACCACCGGCCGCCAGGCGCGCGATCCGCTCCGACTCCGGTCCGATCGCCGTGTCGCCGGTGGAGAGCGCGTGGCGGCCGGCGGCCACATCCGCGCGCACCAGCTCCAGATAGGCGGGCGTATGCACCCGCAGCAGCTCCGCGTCGCTGGCGGGCCGGGGCGCGATCAGCCGACAGCGCTCCAGCAGCCCGGCCAGGTGCAGTCCCTGCACGACCGCGTCCACCCGCGATGGGCGCTCCGGGTGGAAGTCGCCGGTGTCATGCCGCCGGTAGGCGGGGTCGCACACCAGGCCGGTGGGGAGGGGCGGTCGGTCCATGGCGGCGGTCAGATCAGGGCGGTCTCGAAGCTGCGGCGGATCCCGTCATTGAGGGAGGCGATCACGGCCCGCTGGCGGGGGCGGCGTGCCCCGATGCCCACAGCCCGCTGGTGCTCCCGCACCGACAGGGGAGCGCCGATGGTGAGGCGCACCCGGCGGCCCCCCAGGCGGGGCCGGGCCGGTAGCCGGTCCCCCCGCAACCGGGCCAGAACGTCGTGCAGCAGCAGGGTGGTCTCCATGAAGCGTTCATAGGTCGGCCGCTCCGCCACATAGGTGCCGCTCACCGCCACGAAGCATTCCGCCAGCCGCATGTGCCGCTCCGCCAGGGAGGCCTCCCGGGCACGCCAGTCCACCAGCCCCCGCTCCAGGGGCGAGAGGAGCCGGAGCGGGGGCTGGTCGTCGGGATAGACGCGGCACCACACCACCTCCTCGATGCGGCGACAGCGGTTCTCCGGGGTACCGCTGCCGCGGAGGTCGAGCCGCTCTTCCGCCACCGCCAGGCAGCGCTCGCGCAGGCGGGTCAGGCGGTCGCCGTGGGCGAGGACGGGATCGGGCGGAAGGTCATGGAAGCGCTCCAGGCGTTCCAGCAGGGTCTCGCCGAGCCGCACCAGGCGGGGATACAGCCGGACCGCGCTGGGGGCCCCGTCCGCCTCCGGCCAGGGGGGAAGCCCCAAGGCACGCTCCAGGGCGCCCATCCGCTGCGCCAGGCCCCGCCAGTCCGACCGCTGGTAGTGGTACTGGAGTGCGATCGGCAGGATCAACACGTCCTGCGGGCTGCCGGCCCGCTCCAGATCCTCCAGGCACCAGAGGCCGAGCTGGGCACCACCGGGCTCCAGCGGCCCGATGCGCTCCCCATGGCCGTTGGTGGCGCCCTCGGGAGCGAGGGCGAAGGGAAAGCCTCCCTCCCGCACCAGGTGACGGGCCCGCCGCAGGGCCGTCCAATCGGGATGGCGGCCGCGGCGCAGGGACACCCCCCCCAGCCGGCCCAGCAGCCAGCCCAGGCCCGCCCCACCCCAGAGGGGCATGCCGCGGTCGAAGAGGAAGTGGGCGTGCGTGGGCCGCCCGATTGCCAGGCCGAGCCGTCGGGCCCGGCGCGGCTGGTCCCGGCCGAGCAGCCAAAGGGCGGCCAGGGGATCGTCCACCTCGCTGTGGCGGAAGGCCAGGATCAGGCGGATCTCACCGCGGTGAAAGCGGTGCAGGCAGCGGCAGAGGATGTCGCCATCCACCACCTCCAGCCGGCGGATCCCCGCCGGCAGCCAGGGGAAGAGCCGCCAGCGCAGCAGCAGGGGCAGGGCGGCCTGCAGCAGCGCCAGCACCCGGCCGTCGAACGCCGCGGCGATGGGCCGCAGGGGAGGCCCCGCCCCCCCTGCTGCGGAGCGCTCAGCGGCCATGAACCTCCAGCCAGGAGCCCAGGTCGGCGATCACGGCGCCCCGGTCGAGGTCATCGAAGAGCTCGTGACGGCTGGCGGGGTAGAGGCGCCACGTCTTGTCCGCGCTGCCGGCGGCGCTGAAGAACTTCTCCGCCACCGCCGGGGCCGTGACCCGGTCGTCACCGCTCTGGAGCACCAGCAGCGGCAGCCGCAGCTCCGGGGCCCGGCGGCCGAGAGCGGCGGCCGTGGTCAGGAATCCAGCCCCCAGGCGGGCGCTGCAGCGGCTGTGGCGCAGCGGATCGCTGCGGAAGCGCTCCAGGGCCGCCGGATCACGACTGGAGGTGGCCATGTCGATGCCGGTGTCGAGCGTGAAGCGTGGCCAGAGGCGCGACAGCAGCCTCGCCACCAACACTCTCCAGGGGGCGATGCCGGCGGCGTCGAGGGCGGGGTTGGAGAGCACCAGCCCCCGCAGGCCCTCGATCGCGGCAGGCCGCTGCAACGCCAGATCGAGGCAGATGGCACCGCCGAGGCTGTGCCCCAGCAGCACCAGGGGCAAGCCGGGCGCCCCCTCCCGCCCGTAGTTCAGCGCCGCCCCCACCGCCCGGCCCAGCTCCGACCAGTCGGCCACCCAGCCCCGTGGGCCTGGAGCGTGGCCATGCCCTGGCAGATCGGGAGCCCATACCGTCCACCCCCTGGGGACCAGGCCTTCCGCGAGCCCCCGGAACTGTCCACCGTGGCCACCGATGCCATGCACCGCCACAAGGCAGCCGCGTTCCGGACCGGCGGCACTCCAACCGCACAGGTGCAGGGGCTGGCCGTCGGAGCCAGGCACGACCAGACGATGCTCGTGAACCTCCATGGCGCCCATCTTGGGCAGAAGCGGCCCGCTGTGGGCGCTGGGGAGGAGCTGGCGGCGGTCAGGGCCCCTCGAGACAGACCGCGCTGCCGTTCTCGCGCACCCCGATCGCCCGGGGCGGCACCGCCGGCCACCAGGCGGGCCCCAGGGATGGGCCAAGCTCGGCGCAGTGCAGCTCCTCGGCGGGGAAGCGTTCCGCCAGTTCGGCTCCGGCGCGGCCGTGACTCCAGATCTGCACCTCGCTGCCGGGAGGGCAGCGGAAGCTGAGCCGCTCGAAGGGGAACACCACGCGCTCCAGCAGGCAGCCCTCGGGGCCGCAGCACCGCACGATGCGCAGACGGTCGGTGTCGTTGCGGTAATGGCAGAACAGCGGCTCCACGTCGACCTCGCAACCGGTGGGGGTTCCATCCAGGCAGCCCATAGGGGGAGGGTCGGTAACGAGCGAAACGATTCCCTCCGCGCGAGTATTCCTGCTCATGACCCGGGCCCCGGATCCCATGCCGGGAAGCTGGAGCCGATGGGATGGCAGGCATCTCGCTACGGTCCCAGCATGGGGAACGGCCGAACGATGGTGCGGATGGAGATCCCCGCGCAGAACCCCCCGCAGAACCCCGTGGAGGAGCGTCGATGAGCGGAGCGGATCCAGTCTGGACCTGGCGCTTCGAGCGGAGACTGCGGGAGGACGGCCCCCTGGCGGGGCTGCGCTTCGCGGTGAAGGATCTGATCGCCGTGCGGGGCTGCCCGCTCGGGCGTGGCAACCCCCACTGGGCCTCCTGGCAGGAGCCTTCCCGCGACGATGCCACCTGCGTGCGCGCCCTGCTCAGGGCTGGAGCCTGCTGCGTCGGCACCACCTGGCTGGACGAATTCGGCTTCGGTCTCAGCGGCGAGAACCCCTGGGTCGGTCCCCCCCCAAACCCCCGCGCCCCCGGGCGGATCACCGGTGGCTCCAGCAGCGGCGCTGCCGCGGCGGTGGCCCTGGGCTCCGCCGACTTCGCCCTCGGCAGCGACACCGCCGGCTCGGTGCGCGTGCCGGCGAGTTGGTGTGGCCTCTGGGGCCTTCGTCCCAGCCATGGCGCCCTGTCGGTGCAGGGGGTGGCCCCGCTGGCCCCCAGCCTCGATGGGGTGGGGCCCCTCGCCAGGGACGGCGAGACCCTGCGGCGCGTGATGACCGTGCTGCTGGCCGACGCCAGCGGCGAAGCCCCCCTCCCCCAGGTGGAGCCTTTCACCCCGCAGCGACTCCTCTGGATTCCGGAGCTGTGGGATCTGGCGGAGGTTCCGGTGCGCGCCGCCCTGATGGAGGAGGCCCGGCGGTTGGCGCGGGCGCTGGGCCGGCCGCTCGACCCCCTTCCCCTGGCTCACCTGGGACTCGACGGCCCCGACGACCTGCTGGGAATCCTGCAGCCGATCCAGTGGGAGGAGGCGGAGCGGAGCCTGGCGATCCTGCCCGCCGACCTGCCGATCGGGCCGTCGCTGCGGCGCACCCGCGAGCTGGTGGCGGCCCGTGACCGGAGCCTGCTGGCCCCCGCCCTGCGAAAACGGGATCAGCTCAGCCAGCGGCTCGACAGCTGGCTCCGTCCCGAGGGGATCGACGGGGCGGCCCTGCTGCTGTTGCCGGTCACCCCCAGCCCTGCCCCCCCGCGGGGATCCCTGGGGCACGACCGCAGCGTCGACGGGGTGCTGCGGCGCCTGCTGATCCTCGGTTCCCTGGCGGGACTGGCGGGGCTGCCCCAGCTCAGCCGTCCTGGAGCCCGGGTCGATGGGATGCCGGTGGGGCTGGGGCTGATCGGTAGCCGGGGCTGCGATGCGGGCCTGCTGGCCATCGGTAGCGTCGCCCCCTGAGACCATCGGCGCCCTTCCCCCGCGATGAGCCCGCCCCGCTTTCACCTCTCGATTCCCTCCTCCGACCTGGCGGCCACCGAGCGGTGGTACGTGAAAGGGCTCGGCTGCGTGGCGGGCCGCCGCAGCG
This sequence comes from Cyanobium sp., assembly GCA_044337665.1. GTDB lineage: Bacteria > Cyanobacteriota > Cyanobacteriia > PCC-6307 > Cyanobiaceae > Cyanobium. The sequence goes on along the minus strand of JBIIND010000066.1, from coordinate 1,366 downwards.
AACGGGCCCTGATCCTCGATCTCGCGGGTCACCAGCTGGTGGCCCAGCTCACCCCGCCCGAGCCCGGCCCACCCCAGAGGAGCATCTACCCCCGCCATTTCGGCCTGGTGTTTGACGAGCTCGGGGCCTGGGAAACCTGGCGAGAGCGGGCGCGGGCGGGGGGTCTGCGTTTCGGGGTGGAGCCGAAATGCCGCTACCCCGGCGAGGAGCTGGAGCACCACACCTTCTTCCTGATCGACCCAGACCACAACTGGCTGGAGTTCAAGCACTACCGCCAAGCCGCGGCGATCCTGGGCTGCCGCCATCTGGCCACGGTGGGGGACACGGCCCTGCGCGAATGACCGCAAGGGGGCCAGGCGATGCACCGCTGACGCGATCGACCTAGCGTTCCCCCATGCATGAGCGGACTGCCCTATCCCAGAGGCACGACCAGCTGGAGCTCGGCACAACCCTGGCGGAACCCCTGCTGGAGCTTGTCCTGCAGCGCAGCCCTGTGGCCATGGCGGTGACGGATCGGGAGGGCCGACTGGTGCGCATCAACCCTGCGCTCCAACGATGGCTTGCCCGGCAGGACAACGACCTGCTGGGACGGCCCTGGACCGAGGCGCTGGAGGCGCTGGGGGGTGAGGCGACCCAGGGGAGCGATCTGATGGGGGAGTTCGTAAGGGGCCAGCGGGATCACGCCAGCCTGGAGATCCGCCTGGGCGCCCGCGCTGGAACGCCCCCCTGGGCCACCCTCACCCTTTCGGCCCTGCGGGGCCAGGGGGGCGGTGTGCAGCTGATGCTCCTGCAGTTGCTGGAGGGTGGGGAGATCGCCCCCAAGGCCGGCCGTCACGCACCACGGCCGGCGCCGAGCGACCGCTGGCAGATCGCCACCGACTCCGCCGACATCGGGGTCTACGACGTCCACATCCCCAGCGGCCGCGTTCTCTACTCCGCGAGCTACCTGCGCAACCTGGGCTACGACGCCGGCAGCTGGCGGCCGGTGCTGGAGGAGTGGCACAGCCGCCTGCACCCGGAGGACGCCCCCCGGGTGCTGGCCACGGTCATGACCCAGCGGTCCGCCGATCGTGTGGAGTTGGAGTACCGCCTCCGCCATCGCGATGGCTCCTGGCGCTGGATGCTCGATCGGGGCCGGGTGGTGGAGTGGGACGAGCAGCGCCAGCCCAGGCGGGCGGTCGGCACCTTGCTGGATGTCACGGAACGTCGGCGGGCTCAGACTGAGCTGGAGCGAGCCAACGAGCGCATGCGCCTGGCCGCCAGGGCCGACGGCATCGGCTTCTGGGAATACGACCTCGTGGCGGATCGTCCCCACTGGGATGACGAGATGCTGCGCATCTACGGCATCAGTCGTGAGGAGTTCAGC
>JBIIND010000065.1:0-7731 GCA_044337665.1 Cyanobium sp. | reverse complement strand
GGCCAAGGCCAAAATGACATTTCCGAAAGCGGCACACCCCTTTTTTTGGCAATTAATGATAGTTTTTTGTTGCAAAAGTGAAATTACTTTCAGTTTCTAGTAAAATGAAAACGAAGCAAGCTAAAGTATCAGCGTTTGTCGCATTGGCGGCGCTTGCGTCTGCCTGCTGTGCACTACCAGCCCATGCCGTGCTCACGTTTAACATCACCGAAATCGGTGGTAACGTTGTGGTTCAGACGAGCGGCAGTCTGGATCTGCCGCAAGCCTTGACTTCCACAGGGACCTGCACCGCTCCCTCGCCAGGAGGACTCATTGCTTCATCTTATGGCGCTCTTTGCAGTGGCCCTATTGGCATTCTGCCACAATAACAAGTCTCTGGACCGGCATCGTTTGGTGGCTCAGTTTTTCAATTGGGAGCTGATTCGATTGCCGGCATTACGGCTTTCATTTATGGCTATGGGGGAATTTTTATGATTGACAGCAGTTACTCAAGTGGCGATTCTATCATCAGCAGTGCTACATACAGCAACACCTCTTTGGTCGGTTTGGGATTCACCGCAGCCAGCGGTGAGATCGCCGAATGGACCCTTCAACCTGCCAGTACCGCTGATCCATACACCGCCTTCGACAAGATCAAAATTGTTCTGTCACGCACGCCGACTCCTCCATCCGGCGTGCCCGGCCCCCTGCCACTTCTTGGTGTTGGCGCCGCCTTCAGCTTCAGCCGTCGCCTGCGGCGTCGGGTTGCCCGCTTTCCATTGTGATGCCATCAGTTCTGTATCGCCAGGATCGATGCTGCAACGGCCTGCTTGAGCACCTGAAGGGAACCCATTGGTGCATCAGGCAGCCACCCGCGCCCGGCTGGAGTTGGCTATCGCTCAAACCTTAATGGCAGGCCGCAGCCCATGGGCCCCAAGTTTGCAGTGCCATTCGCTCAACATCGCGGTAGCGCTCCGCCTGCTGATCGTGCGCGGCCGGCGGCGGCGATCGCCTTCTCGATCCTGTTTCTGGGCCCGGAGATCCTGCGCAGCTGGTGCGGCCAGAGCAACCTCACGGTCCGCCATCCCTGGATCGTGGCGTTCCTCTTCGGATTGCTGCACGGCGCCGCCTGCCCCAGCCGCTGTGGCTGCGGCGGCTACCGGGGTATCTGGTGGGCAGCCTGGGGGCGTATTGGGTGATTGAGCGGACGGTGGCGATGGTGGCGGGGGGGTGAGTTCCCCCCTAAGCGAAGGGAGGCTTCAGGGGGGCTGCCCGGGAGAAAAAACTTCACCAAGGGTTCTGGCGGGGGTTCAGTCGGTATCAACGCGGCTGAGAATGAAATTGACAAGATCACCAACCGTTGGTGAGTAGATCTTTAAAAAGTCATAGATCTCGATGTCAAAAGCCAAGAATTCACTGTAAAAGCCGATCATCGGTCCATCGTCAAGCTCTAAATATTGCTTTAATGGCAACGTTTCGATGTTCTTCAACATGTCTTCGGCCGATGATGAAGACAAATCATAATTCCTTCCCGAGTAATCGCATATCAGGGAGTAAATCTTCTCCATGATCTCGGTTTTGCTGGCCATGGCCTCTTGGGTGGACACACTTTGCGTATTCTAAGCTTCCGGGGTTTATTGCAAGCCTCTGTTGAGGTCTCGTGACATCATTGCCATGCTCTCGGCGTGTTTCGGGAGAAGAGGCTCTGGCGCTAGCGGCAGAGGCGTCAAAAGAGCCAATCGGTACTGCCTAACGAGTCGGGATTGGTAGAAGGCAGGGATCTTTTCGGTAGCCATCGCTTCATAGTTGCTATGAATAGTGTATAGAAGGTCTTGCTCCAAGGTCCTGCTGTTGAGCGCAGGTGCTTAGACCATCACTCAGCTCAGGCCGCACTCCCGCAGGTGGGCCTTGTTGTGGCTGTCTGCCTTCTGCGTAGACGCAGTCTTATCGACGAGAAGCCGAAGATGCCGAGCGCAGCCACCAGCGAGAGGAACCATCGCAGCTGGCGGGGCCGTAGCAGCCTCACGATTCGCCAGCCGTGGGTGGTGGCGTTTCTGTTCGGCCTGCAGCATGGCGCCGGCCTGGCGGGCAGCCTTCAGCAACTGGGCCTGCCCCGCAGTGAAACCCTGCAGGGCCCAGGCGAGGCGAAGTGCGCAGGCGCGGGGCTTTCAAAGCGCATAGGCCACTACCAGGCCCAGGTGGGCCGTGACGACCAGCGCATACATGCCGCGCCAGGCGGGGTGGTTTTCAACGGAGCTGAGGGCATCTGGATCAACAAGGATGGAGCCGGCGATCACGCTGCCCCAGGTGGACAGGATCGCTGCCAGTGCCAGCAACGCCGGCCAGCCTGCGGAGAGCAGATGGGCGCCATTCTCGTCCGGGTCGGGGATGAGGCTGCCAAACGGCAGAAGCCACCAGGGGAGCACGAAGAAGGGTGCGATCATCCGAGCCGCCCGAGTGGCGCCATAGCGAACCGGGAGGGTCAGGCAACCGTTAGCCCGGTCGCCCGCAACGTCAGCGAAGTCTTTGGTGGTGGTGGCACCGAGCAGGAAGAGGGAGAAGATCGAGCCAAGGATCCAAGGCTGGGGATCGCTGGGCGGCGCCACCACTGACCAACCCGCCACTTTGAGCAGGCAGCCGCGTGGGATTGCAACGGTGAGGTTGGAACCCCAGGTGAAGCGTTTGGTGCGGCCGAGCAGGGGCACGGAGTACATCAGCGTCGCAAGCGCGGCGGCCGTGAACAGGGCAGCGGTCGTGAATGAGAGGGACAGGGCCAGGATGATGGCGAGGGCATAGGCAACCCAGGCGAAGATGCGCGCCTCATTCACCTCCAGCACCCCGCGCACGAGCGGCCGTGAAGGCTTGTTCAGTCGGTCGATGGCAAGGTCGGCCACCTGGTTGAGAGTGTTGGAGGCGGCATTCAGCAGCATGGCGGCGATGCCAGCCATGGCCAGCTTGGCCGCCAACACGAGGTGACAGGGATTGCCAATCGCTGCCGCCGCCGTCAATCCCCCGGAGAAGATGCCCACCAGGGGCAGCAGAAGGGTGAAGGGCCGCGCCAGCTCGATGTAAATCATCAACCTGGCCAGTTGGCTGGTCATGTTGATGTCCAGCGGGTGTGCGGTGCCCGGTTGCGAATGAGCCAGTTCCATAACAGATATCGGTAGCCACGATCATGGTTCTGTCGGCTGACTTGGCAATCGCGCATCAGGCGGTGCAGCTTGGTGAGGTTGTAAAAGGGAACGCCCGGAAAGGCGTGGTGCTCATGGTGATAGTTCGACCACAACATGATGAACTCCAAAAGATGATTGCGGCGCAGTTGGGTGGTCCAGTGCGCGGGATCTGCAGGGTTGATGTCGTAGTGCTGTCCGACCCGATTGAGGGCAAACCAGAGCGGGAAGGCCAGCAGCAAGGGGCCGAGCTGCACACGCAGGGCCAGCCACCAGCCCCCCCAGGCCACGAGCGCGGTGAGCAGAGCGAGGTGGATGCCGATGGCCACCCCCCGCTCCAGGCGGATGCGACGCGCGATGGGGGCTGGGTAGGTGGCGACGGCGCGTGATGCGGCGCGGCTGTAGAGAAAGAACAGGGCGGGGGTGAAGTACAGCGCTTTCAGCCAACGGGCATTGCGGCGGGGGCTGAGATAGGCGCGTTTCGGATCCTGGGTTGCCGAGCCGAGATGGGCGTGATGGTCAAGATGCCAGCGTTCGAATTGGCTGGGTGAGAGGGCCGCTGGAAGGGCGTAGGCCCACCGCAACAGCCCAGGCAGCCACGGCGCACGACGACGGACATGGGGCGGAAGCACGGTGTCGTGGACAACCTCATGGAGCAGAATCGAGAACGCCAGGATGGTGGAGCCCTGCCAGAGGCCGGCGATGGGCCAAAGCCATGGCCAGCGTGCCTGGGCCAACGCCAGCATGCACAGCACACCCAGCCCGACGACCCGGAACACCACGACGGCATGACGGCCAAGTTCCCGCAGATGCAGGCTGGCCACGGCCTTCTGCGGCAGCGCGAGCACAAGCGCCCGCTGAGCGTCGAGACGACGATGGGCGAGCTCGCGGTGATCGCTATCGGGAAGATCGTTGGTGCTGCTGGGCACAGGGCCTTTTCCCAAGAAGACTTTGTTCAGATATTAAATCACCTTTCCTCAATTCGCACGGGCAGATTCCTGATGCTGCTCTAGCACGTTCAGCACTCACGCATCCGGTGGGTGCGCGACTTTGGCCTTCTGCGCGTGAAGGCTAAACGCCTGATTCAGGATCTGCAACTGACGCTGCAGATTGCGGCGCCACCAGCCAGGCTTCTTCCGGAGCCCCCCTGTTGGCAGGGATCGCTGTGGCCAGGCGATGGCCATCCTGAAGCGACTGGCACAGCCGGGCTTTGCCGAGGACAGCGTGCTTGGCAAGGGTTTGCTGGATGTATGCATCAATAGTCTTGAATTGACTTCCATCACTGCCATCAATGGCAATTCATCTTTGGAAATCAATCTGAGATATCCCCGCTCCTGTTATGGTCATATCATGGTTCGAGCTCGAGAAGTCAAACGCGAGACTCTCGCCAGGCTCGGCTCGATCTTCCACGCCTGGTGGTCTCCAGGAATTAGCTGAGATCCTGTCTTCGCCAGCGCCTATTGTCTGGGCCGTCTTGTCAATGCGATTAGGCTCCTTCTATCTGTTTGAAATTGCTATTTCACTTTAGGGGATGGCGACTATCTCGCCTGCGTCACTATGTGAACGTGCGTCGTCATTGCATGGAAAGAATCTTCTTTGCTGGAGGATATCAGGTTCTATCCACCTAACGCTGCCTCTCGGTGACAGGCAGGGATCCTGGGCTTGCGAGCAGAGTGCTGGTGGCGCCTCCCACGTCAATCGAGGCCTGGATGCTGCCTGACGTGACGTGATGGCATGTCAGCAAGAAGATCCACCAATCGCAGGTAGATCTGCAGCGCTGACCTCACAGTCAATTCACGATCCCTCAAGGGTTGCCACAAACGGGGCCGTCGTTGCTGGTGCTCTTAGACCTCCCAGATCCGACGCGGATCGATCAGCAGGCCAGCGAACTCGACGCCCGCCTCCAGCCGTGCCGGATCGGAGAGGACCAGGGAAGGGGTTGCTGCTTTGGTATCTGCGGGCGTCCACACCTCCACCGTGCGGGTTTGCGGCAGCAGCAGCCAACCCAGGCAGGCCCCATTGGCCATGTAAGCGCCCATCTTGTGGCGTAGGGCCTGCGGCTCATCGGAAGGGCTGGCCAGCTCCACAACCAGATCAGGGCAGAGGGGCGGGAAACCTTCCCGTTCGGCCTGGCTCAAGCCTGCCAGCGATCCAGCCGCACGATGCTGGCATCGGGGCTGCGTATGGATCCATCGGGCAGCAGGAAGCCGGCGGAGCTGTCGAAGAGCTTCAGGGGCAGGCGGCTCTGCTCGATCGCAAGCCACAGCAGGGCCCCGAGAGTTTGGTTTCGTGCACCAGTGCTGCCGCCGGTGGGGGGCATCTCGACGAGGGTGCCATCGGCAGCGAGCTCAAGCACCGCCTCAGGGTTCGCCGCACACACCTCGGCAAACTGGGAAGGCGTGAAGGTGAGCGTACCGGGCAGGGTGAGCATGGGAGCCCTGCAGCGGGAGACATCTCAGACTAAGTCTTTTTTGGCGAAATGGAGCTCTGCCGGGACTGGACAGCAAAGAAGGTGAGATCGGCAATCGGCTCAAACGCGCTGACATCGCTACCCGATTCCTCCCGCCAATCCATCAAGGCGAAGGGATCGTGGGTGAAGGGAGCCAGTCCGCCCTTGGAGTGGATCCAGCTGTTTAGAGCTTTCTCACAGGCCTGTTGAAGCCGGAAACCGGTGCTGCTGTCGCGGAAGCCCGAGAGCTCCACCATGCGCTGCACCTCCTCAAGATCAGCCTGGGTGATCCTGAGGTAGCGCAGGGCATCGGGATCAGTCATGCAGCAGAATTCCTTGCTGATAAGCAACGGATGTAACAGCACTTTTGTATTGCTGGCGTTGGCTTACTTTGCTTTTGGTGTAAAGAAGCAGATCAAGCAGCAGCCGATGGCTGGAATATTGGCGCCAAAGCTTTCCCAGCACGCAAGCACGATCACGGCCAGCCAGTCAGTGATCCGGCACGGTGATTAGAAGATCCAAGTCGGCATCTTGCCGGGATGTTCCCCTAGCGAGTGATCAAAACAGGCGAACCTTGGCTTCGGGGATCGCTGCTGCGATTCCGGCGGCAATCGCACCGATTCGTGGGTCGATTGGGATGGCGGCAGTGTGGGAGGGGGCTGCTTTCATGGCGGATCCTGCCTCCCCCCAATGTAACGGGGTTGCGCTGGCCTGAGGGATGTCGGACTGTCGCACGCCTGCTGATTTGCCCAACGCTGCCCCTGAGTGGTAGGCAAGACTCTATCCCTATCGACGCGGATTTGGCGGCTGTCCGTCCACTCAAGGGGCATGATAGAAGAAGAAACTCTCGATCCTGAAAGAGAAGCTGAAATGCTGCTTCTGCTGCGCACGGGAAAGCACTCTCCAGTAAGGCCCAAACGCTGTTGCGGCGGATCTCCCCTTTCTCGGGCATGAACCACTCCGGCATCTTAATAGCACAGGCGCGAAAGTAATCGGAGATGACCTCAAAGCCTTCCCCTGAGAGGTCAATATAGGCGTAGGCCTCCTCCCATCTGGAATACTCCCAGTTAGTGAATAAGGTGTGCAGTATGGTTTGTCTGTGAGGCTTGTGGAGACGCTTCCAGAATGATTCCGATTCGGGATCAACGTAGTCTTCAACGTGTTGCTCTCCATAATGCCCCTTGAGAGCAGCCAGCACCGATTCGCCGAGGCCATAAGCAGCGCTAATGTTGTGGCGATTCGGGTTCATGCGTACTCAGTGATCTAACGGCTGACCGGCCTTCCGTCACAGTTTTGCACGTGCGTAGTGATTGAGTGAAGTGATGGTGGTAGTCGGTGGACAGTTCCGAGAGCTATGGCAAGCCCACGGCTCCCTTCCAGGAACCGCGCAAGGTGGACGGTCACCCTTGGTAACAGTTTGGTATAGACAGAGGTTTCCAGCGTATAGCCAAGGCAATAGCGGTGGTTCCCCGTTTCGAGAGCCACCCGTCCACGCGGCTACAAGAAGTCGGCCGGGAGGCTCACCCCTAGGGGGCCGCGGTTGAGCACATGGTTGTAGATCATCGTGGTGCGAACGACCTGTTTAACTGCCCTCCGCACCGGGGCGGGATCGATATGCTGGTGCCTCTGGCGGTCGTTGCTGGGGATACACCAGTGGTTCTGTTGCGGGTATTTCCTCGCCGGGGCGTACGGGATCTGCAGCTGTTCCCAACCGGCTTCCAGGAGGGCCCGATGCCCCTGCCAAGCTACCAGCACGCGTCCCCCTTCCAGCGCCATCCGCTCAGCACACACCTCCGCTTCGCTGACCACCACCGGAAGCCTTCTGTGCGTCCGCCATCGCACCACTCCTTCCTGCTCCAGATCTATCTCCAGTGGCTGCCGATCTGGGGCTCGATCAGGCCGGCTTGTTGAGGACTTGGTTTCATGCCGGTGCCTTTCTCTATCCGTCGGCATCCGGGGTGGCTACGACTCCAGAAGTGGCCGGCCTCTGCCATTCCACTCCTATCTGCGCTGACCCCCACACGCCTCGTCGCCGTACTCAGCTCGCTGGCCCGCACCCTGGCATTTGCAGCCCCAACCGTCACCGCGGCCCCCTCCGCCCCCGCCGCCCCGCCCGCGTTCCCCCAGAACGCA
>JBIIND010000064.1:0-7847 GCA_044337665.1 Cyanobium sp. | reverse complement strand
GGAGACCGCCCTGCTTTACCCGGGGGGGGTTCGACTCAAAGCTCAAGTACAATAAGGCTTAGAAAAACAAATTCTTACCAAAGCCTTATCTCTGTCGCCCACAACGTTTCGCTTTTTCTTAAGGCAAATGGCGCCTCACCTTTGTAGACGGTGAAAATCCCATCGTCCTCCCCCGATGGGTCCGCCGATCCAGCCCTGCTCTCCGCAGACAGCACCCTGCTGGAGGAGCTGCTCGAATCCGGCTGTTGTGAAAGCGACCACCCAGCCAAGGACCTGCGAGCCTGCTGTGAACACATTGCGTCCCTTGTGCGCAATCTCAGCGGATCCACCTTCGGGATTGTCTGCCTTCTCGATACTCCCCATCCCGACCACGGGGTCGTCAGTGCCTGTGTGGGGTTCCCCGGCCAATCCCCCACGGCGGAGGAACCGGAGCGGGCGGGTCTCTTCCGGCTGGCCGCCCAGTCGATCCTGCAGCGCCAGCCCCTCCTGGTCGGCGACGCCCTCAGTGATATCCGGCTGCGTCACCATGCGGCGGTGCAGGGTCCCCCCCATGTGCGGTTCCTGCTGTCCTTTCCCTTGATTTCCCCGGGTGGTCGGGTGCTGGGCTATCTGAGCTGCCTCGACCAGGAGCCCCGGATCCTTCCCGATTCCCGCCTGGCCAACCTGGAACAACTGGCTTCCTTGGTGGTGCGGCGAATCGAGCGGCGGCGGCTGCTTCGGCTTCTGGCCGAGACCGACCACCGCCCCGCCCTGCCCCAGGCCCCACCCCTTCCGGAACTGCTCAGCCGGGAGCAGATCCACCAGATGCTGGAGTCCTCATTCCGCCTGGGCCTCAATACCGGTTACGCGGTGCTCCGCTGTGAGGTGAAGGACCACGACCGGCTCGGGGCCACCTACGGCAGCCAGCTGGCGGCCCAGGTGCTCGAGGAACTCACCCGCCGCGTGTTGCAGGCCCTGCCCCCGGGGGCCTCAGCGGCGCGCTTCACCGATGCCGAGTTCCTGGTGGTGTTGCCCCATGTGCATCGGGAGGCGATCGCCGCCGGCACCGCCAGGCGACTGATCGATCTGCTCAGCGAGGAGATCCACACCCAGGATCATGCGATCCCGATCACGATCGCCATTGGCATCGTGATGATCCAACCCCACCATCACTCGGCCGGATCCGTCCTCTCCGACGCGGCGATCGCCCGCCGCATCGCCAGCCGCTCGCTGATCAGCCAGTTCTGTTTCCTCGACGCCCAGAGCCGTCGCAGCGTCCGCGACGACTACACGCTGGAAACAAGCTTCCGCGATGCCCTGCGGCTGAGTGATCTGGTTCCCTTCTTCCAGCCGATCCTCAATCTCGCCACCGGTCAGCCGATCGGCTTTGAGGCGCTGGCCCGCTGGCCCGGGGTAGGACGGGGGGTCACCCAGCCAGGCGAGTTCCTGCCGACAGCCCAGCGCAGCGGACTCACCGGTGAGATGGATCTGCAGATCATCCGCAAGTCCCTCGATGCCCTGCCTGCCCTCGGGGCCTCCTCCCAGGGCCGCGCCATGGTGATGAGCCTCAATCTCTCCGCCCAGCTGCTCGGAAGTTCGCTGCTGCGCGGTCAGTTGCTCGAACTACTCAGCACCCGCAGCCTTCCGCTCGGCTGGAGGTTGCAGGTGGAGATCATCGAAGAGGGTCTGCAGGACGTCAGCTCTGATTTCGACGGCTTTCTCAAGCGGCTCTCCTCCGTCGGTGTGGATATTGCCATCGACGACTTCGGCACCGGCTACTCCTCCCTCTCTCGCCTCAACGCCCTGCCGATTCAGATGTTCAAAATCGATCGCAGTTTTGTTCATAATATCGATCACGAACTCACCCCCAGCAACCAGCTGCTGCGCACGATCAACGCCCTGGCCCTCGATCTCGGCCTGGCAACCACCGCCGAAGGGGTGGAGACCGAGAGCCAGCGGCAGTGGCTGCTGGCCAACGGCTTCCCCTACGGGCAGGGTTTTCTTTTCGCCCCGCCCATGCCCCTGGGCGAGGCCATCGCCTGGCTGCGGCGCTCCCCCCAGCCCAGCCCCTCCGCCGAGGCACGCGCCACCCCGCGTGACCGCTTGACCCCGTCGATCTCCGCCAGGCTGGCCCGTCGCCTTCGTGGTGCCCTGCGGGCCCTGCTCAAGGGCGCTTGAGCGTCCGCTGCTCACCAGCGGTTACGGCTCTCCCGCCGTTTCGCCAGTTCGGCCCCGTCGCGACTGCGCACGAACAGATTGGTGGCGCGCTCCAGGCCGACGCTGCTGGGGATCGTCGGTAAGCCTTGCGCCCGGCGCTGCCGCACCTCCCCCAGCCGCCGCGCGATCGCCGGGTCGCCCGGGCACTCCCTGGCCGCCCAGGCCAGGTTGGGTTCGGTGTACTCATGGGCGCACCACACACGCGTGGCCGCCGGCAGGGCTGTCAGCCGCTGCAGCGACCCCCACATCTGATCCGGGGTGCCCTCGAACAACCGGCCGCACCCCCCCGCGAACAACGTGTCGCCACAGAACAACTCCCCCCCTGGCTCGCCCGGCTCCGGCGGCAGGTGGAAGGCGATGTGGGCGCAGGTGTGACCAGGCACCTCCAGAACCTCCAGCTCCCGCCCCAGCACGGGCACCCGGTCGCCGTCCGCCACCCCGATCGTCTGGAAGGGGATGCGTTGCCGGTCGGCGCGGGCGGCCACCACCGCCGCGGCCGGCCACCACCGCAGCAGCTCCACCGTGCCCCCGATGTGGTCGCTGTGATGGTGGGTCTGCAGGATCGCCACCAGGGTCAGGCCCCGCTGCTGGAGCCAGGTCTTCACAGGGGCTGCCTCCGCCGGATCCACCACCGCCGCCCCCACCCCGTCGTGCAACACGAACACATAGTTGTCCCGCAGCACCGGCAGGGCGGTCACCGCCAAGGGGTGGGACCCGGGGCTTCGCTCAGGCATCGGTACAGTCCCCATCACCACTTCGACGTCCCCGCACCCTATTCATGATCCCCGCGCCATGATCACCCTCGCCCTGGCTAAGGGGGCCCTGCTGCGGGATTCGGTGGCATGCTTCGCGGCGGCCGGCCTCGACTTCAGCGCCCTGCTCGATCCGGATAACCGGCTGCTGATGGTTCCGAGCCGCTGCGGTCGGGCCCGGGCCCTGCTGGTGCGCAATGCCGACGTGCCCGTCTACGTCGCCTACGGCCAGGCCCAGCTCGGCATCGTCGGCGACGACGTGTTGCGGGAGCACCGGTTGCCGGTGGCCCCCCTGGTGGATCTGGGCTTTGGGGGTTGCCGCATGGCGGTGGCGGTGAAGCAGAGCAGCGGTTATCACCGCGCCGCCGACCTCCCGGCCCATTGCCGGGTGGCCAGCAAGTTCACCCACTGCGCCAGCGAATTCTTTGCCCGCCTCGACCTGCCGGTGGAGCTGATCCACCTCACCGGTTCGGTGGAGCTGGGGCCGCTCACCGGCATGTCCGAAGCGATTGTCGACCTGGTGGCCACCGGCCGCACCCTGCGGGACAACGGTCTGGTGGCGATCGAGGATCTGTTCGAGAGCACCGCCCGGCTCGTGGGCCATCCCCTCTCCCTTCGCCTCGATGACGGAACGCTGCAGGCGATCGTGCAGCGGATCGAGGCCGCCAGCCGCGCCCCCCGTCTCCCCTGATGGTGACCCTCGACCGGCAACGACTGCTGCGGCTGCTTCCCTACCTCGCCCAGGAACGGCGGCGCCTGCTCCTCACCCTGGTGCTGCTGGTGCCCCTTGCCCTGGCCGCCAGCATCCAGCCGCTGCTGGTGGGCCAGGCGATCTCCGTGCTCCGCGGCGAGAGCGTGATGTCCTGGTTGGCGGGTCGCCCCGTGGCCGAGGCACTGCGCTTGCTGGTGGGGCTTCTGCTGATGGCGGTGCTGCTGCGCCTGGCCCTGCAGGGCACCCAGCTCTACAACGTGCAGGTGGTGGGCCAACGGCTGACGGCCCGGATCCGTGATGACCTCTTCCGTCATGCCCTGGCCCTGCCCCTGCGGTTCCACGACCGGATGCCGGTGGGCAAACTGCTCACCCGGCTGACGAGCGACGTCGACGCCCTGGCGGAGGTGTTCGGCAGCGGCGCCATCGGGGTGCTGGCCGACCTGGTCACCCTGGTGGTGATCGGCGTGACGATGATCTCGATCGAGTGGCGCCTGGGCTTGCTGCTGTTGTTGATCCAGGTACCGGTGACCCTGGGTGTCGTCTGGCTGCAGCGCCGCTATCGCCTCGCCAACTACCGCGTGCGGGAGGAACTGGGCCAGCTGAATGCCGATCTGCAGGAGAACCTGCAGGGTCTGGAGGTGGTGCAGATGTTCCGTCGCGAGCGGGTGAACAGCGAAGCCTTCGCCCGCACCACCTCCGGATACCGGCGGGCTGTGACCGGCACGATCTTTTATGACAGCGCCATCTCCGCCTTCATCGAATGGGTGGCGCTGGCGGCCGTCGCCCTCGTCCTGGCCCTCGGCGGCACGATGGTGAGCCAGGACGCCATGGGGTTGGGAACCCTGACCACCTTCATCCTCTTCTCCCAACGGGTGTTTGATCCGCTGCGGCAGCTGGCGGAGCGCTTCACCCAGATCCAGGGGGGTCTGACGGCGGTGGAGCGGATCGGTGAGTTGCTGGAACAGCCGATCGAAATTGCCGATCTGCCGGCCGCTCGACGGGGCCCGGCCGCCCGCCGCAGCCCCGGGGAGGTGGTCTTCGAGAACGTCTCGTTCGCCTACCGCGAGGATGAGCCCATCCTGCAGGACCTCTCCTTTCAGATCGCCGCCGGCGAACACGTCGCGATCGTCGGTCCCACGGGATCGGGGAAGACGACGGTGATCCGCCTGTTGTGCCGACTCTACGAACCGCAGACCGGCCGCATCCTCCTGGACGGGGTGGACATCCGCGAGCTGCCCATCGCCACCCTGCGTCAACGCCTGGGGGTGGTGCTGCAGGACACCTTCCTGTTCAGCGGCAACGTGGCCGACAACCTGCGCCTCGACGCCGACCTGGATGACAACGCCCTGGAGGGGCTCTGCGCCTCCCTCGGGCTCACGCCCCTGCTGGAGCGGCTCGACGACGGCCTGGCCACCGAGCTGAGGGAGCGGGGCGGCAACCTCTCCTCCGGCGAGCGGCAGCTGCTGGCGGTGGCCCGGATGGCCGTGCGCGACCCCTCCGTCCTGATCCTGGATGAGGCCACCGCCTTCCTGGACCCCTCCACGGAGGCCACCCTGCAGCGGGACCTGGATCGCCTGCTGCGGGACCGCACCGCCATCGTCATCGCCCACCGCCTCGCCACCGTGGAGGCGGCTGACCGCATCCTGGTGCTGCGCCGCGGCCGGCTGGCGGAGGAGGGCAACCACCGCCAGCTGCGGGCGGCCGGCGGTCTCTACGCCCGGCTGGCGGAGCTGCAGGAGAAGGGCCTGGCCACCCTCTGAGCCGAGGGCGACGGGTGCGGGGCTCTCAGAGGGCCAGGGCCGGGGGAAGGGGGAGCGGGGAACCGGCGGGGATCTCCTCCTCCAGCCAGGTCTCGATCACCCGGGCGAGCCGCCCGGGCATCTGGCGCATCGGCAGGTGCCCGGCCCCCTCCATCACCTCCAGCCGGTGCTGCCGCGAATAGCCCGCCAGGTGGCGCACGTAGCGGGGCTCCATCACGCTGTCGCGGCTGCCGGCGATCCACAGGTTCGGCACCGCCAGGCGGCTGGTGAGCTGGGGCAGCTGGCGCACGGCGCCTCGGTTGGTGCTGCAGGCCAGCAGGCCCAGGGCTGAGCGGGGATCGGCCCGGAGCGGACTGCGGATCGCGCCAGTGCCCGGGAGTTCCGCCAGCCAGCCGGGTCGCCAGCGCAGGAACAGGGCGCCACCCCGGCGCACCTGGGCGAAGGGCCGGGGCTGGTAGACACCCCCGCCCGCCCCGATCTGCACCAGCCCCTGGAGGCGCTCCCCCAACAGCGGCGCGGCATGGAGGGCGACGCTGCCCCCCAGGGAGTGACCCAGCAGGACCACCGGGTGGCCAGGGGCCTGCCGCTCCAGCTCCTCCGCCAGCCAGCGGCCGTAGCTGGCCAGGCTGGGCTGCAGCCCCAGCGGCCGCGGTCGGGATCCGAAACCCGGCAGATCCGGGCACCACATCGGCCAGTGGGGTTCCAGCTCCCGCTGCAGCGGCTCCCACAGCCGGCCGGAGAGAAGCCAGCCATGCAGGGCCACCAGCAGGGGGCGATCGGCGTGCGGGGGCGGGGCGGGGCTCAGGGTCGGCGTGCGGACGCCGACCACCCTGCCGCAGATCGGCGGAGTTCCGGCAGGATCTTCAATGTGCTTCGCGATCGCCCCCGCTCCTTCCCCTCCGGCCCCCTCTCCCCGCTGCCTCCCCCCACCCCTCTTGTCGTCGACCCACCCGCCCTCCCCCGCGCGCCCCTCGCCGCCGCTCGATCCAGCCCTGCTGACCAGCCTGTACGGGGAACGCCACCGGGTCTGTGCCACCCCGAACCCCGAGCTGCATGTGGTGCTGAGCCAGGAGCGCGAGATCGACCTCTTCGAGCTGGAGACCCTCTGCGATGCCGTGGGCTGGAGCCGCCGCCCCCTGCGCCGGGTGCGCAAGGCGCTGCAGCACAGCCTGCTGCGGGTGGGGGTGTGGCGCCATGACCCCCGCCTGCCGCGGCTGGTGGGCTTCGCCCGCTGCACCGGGGATGGGGTGGTGGAAGCCACCGTCTGGGACGTGGCCGTCCATCCCCTGTACCAGGGGGTCGGTCTCGGCCGTGCCCTGATGGACTATCTGCTGGCGGAGCTGCGCGCCATGGAGGTGGAACGGGTGAGCCTCTTCGCCGACCCCGACGTGGTGGGCTTCTACGAAGCGCAGGGGTGGGAGCTCGAACCGCTGGATCGGCGCTGCGCCTTCTGGTACGCCCCCTAGCGCCGCAGGGGCGCTTCGTAGCGCTGGGCCAGCAGCTCCGGCCCCACCCCACGCCGCCAGGCGCGGCGAAGGCGGGCGTTGGTCAGGGCCGTCTGCCAGACCCCCAACTGGCGCCAGCGCCGGCCACTCACCCGCAGGGCGCCGGGCAGCAGCCGGATGGGGGCCTGCCGGCGCAGGCGGCCCACGAACTCCAGGTCCTCCATCAGCGGGAGGGGCGCCAGGCCGCCGGCCCGGTCATGCAGGGCACGGCTGAGCAGCAGCCCCTGGTCGCCGTAGGGAAGGGAACGCCAGCGGCTGCGCAGCGTCACCCCGAACTCCACCAGCCGCAGGGACGGATCGCTCCCCTCAATCGCCAGCCGGAAGGCCCAGGCGCAGCCATCCCCCCCGGCGATCGCCCGCGCCACCGACGCCGCCCATCCCCCGGGTAAGCGCACATCGCCATGGAGCAGCAGCAGCCAGGGGGCTCCGCTGGCCTCGATGCCGCAGCGCAGCTGGCCGCCCCGGCCAGGGGAACTGGCCAGCACCCGCGCGCCCGCCAGGCGGGCCACCCTGGGGCTGGCATCCTGGCTGCCCCCATCCACCACCAGCACCTCCGCCACCAGCTCAGGAGCGGTGGCCAGATCGGCCAGCAGGGGCGGCAGACCCCGGGCCTCGTTGCGCACCGGGATGATCACGCTCAGCGGCCCCGTGCCCATCCCCCGCTCCGGCCTCATCGCCAGGCTCGCAGATCCTCCGGCCGGTCCAGATCGCCCCGCACGGCCAGCAGCCGCCAGGGGAGTCCGGCGGCTTCGGCCGCCGCCAGGGTTTGCGCCAGCACCCGCTCGCTGCCCCAGGGGATCGGGCCCCGATGGCCGGCGAACAGGAGCGCGACCGCCCCCGCCGGTTCCGCCAGCGCCGCCCCCGCCAGGCCGATCAGCCAGTAGCCGCCGTCGCGGGCCGGACCGAGCACCAACGGAACCTG
>JBIIND010000063.1:0-7857 GCA_044337665.1 Cyanobium sp. | reverse complement strand
GACGCACGCGCGCCTTGGCGCCGAACTCCACCACACCCTCCACCAGGGAACGGACCACCCCGGTCTCGGCGGTGGACACCCCGCCGGTGTGGAAGGTACGCATGGTGAGCTGGGTGCCCGGCTCCCCGATCGACTGGGCCGCGATGATGCCCACCGATTCCCCCAGATCGACCAACTGGTTGTGGGCCAGGGCCCAGCCGTAGCACTTGCGGCAGACGGACCGGGAGGCCTCGCAGGTGAGGGGGGAGCGGACCACCACCGTGCGCACGCCGGCGGCTTCGATCGCGGCGGACACCAGCTCGTCGATCTCCCCATCGCGCTCCACCAGCAAGGCGCCGGAGGCGTCGAGCACCGGCTCGGCGGCGAGACGACCGATCAGCTTCTTGCCGAAACGGCCCCCGTCCTCCGCCGCGATCGGAATGCCCCGCAGGGTGCCGCAATCCTCCTCGCGCACGATCACGTCCTGGGCCACATCCACCAGGCGGCGGGTGAGGTAGCCGGAGTCAGCGGTGCGCAGGGCCGTATCCACCAGGCCCTTGCGGGCTCCGTAGGAGGAGATCACGTACTCGGTGACCGTGAGGCCCTCCCGGAAGTTGGTGCGGATCGGCAGGTCGATGATCTCCCCCTGGGGATTGGCCATCAGGCCCCTCATCCCCACCAGCTGCCGCACCTGGGACATGTTCCCCCGGGCGCCGGAGTTGGCCATCATCCACACCGAATTGAGTGGATCGTTCTCGTTGAAATTGCGGCGTACCGCGGCGACGAGGCGCTCGTTCGTTTCGGTCCAGGTGTCGATCACCTTGGTGTGGCGCTCCACCTCGGTGATCTCCCCGAGTCGGTAACGCTCCTCGGTTTCGGTGATCTGCTGCTCGGCTTCCTCCAGCAGGGCAGCCTTATCCCCCGGGATGCGGAGGTCGTCCACCGAGATCGACACGGCCGCCTGGGTGGCGTAGTGGAAGCCGAGGTTCTTGAGCTCATCGGCCATCGCCGCGGTGGCGGCGGTGCCGTGGTGCTTGAAGGCCCAGGCCACCAGATTGCGCAGTGCCTTCTTGTCGATCACCCGGTTTCGGAACGTGGGAGCCTGAAGGCTGAGAGGGCCAGCGGTTGGCGCCACCACGGCAGCGGGTGCCGCGGCCTGACGGGCGGCGGACTTCTTGCTGGACTTCTTGGCGGGGGAGGCGGTCATGACGCGCGCGGTCGGGGACGGGAAAGGGGTGGGGGGAAGGAGGCCTGGGCTTCAGGCGGCCGGGGTCATGCGGTGGTCACGGCGTCGATGATCACCTGGTTGATGACGACGCGGCCCACGGTGGTGAGCAGGTATCGGCTGATCAGGGCGCCGTCCTCGTCGAAACGGTCGCGGCGGTACTTCCACTGCTCGACGCGGGTGCCATCAGCGAGGGTGTCGACGCTCTGGGGCTCCCGGTCCTCGTCTTCGCTGTCGATCTCGCCGGCGAAGCGCACCCAGATCCAGTCATGCAGCTTGAGGTGTTTCTCCTCAAAGGCGGCGAGCACATCGTCGAGGGAGGCGAACAGGCGGGAGCGATCGTCGCTGGAGCGCACCGGGAAGGAGGGTCGGCTGGAGCCGGGCTGCTCGGCGGTGAGGTAGTAGGCCCCGAGCACCATGTCCTGGGATGGGGTGATGATCGGCTCGCCCGTGGCGGGGGAGAGGATGTTGTTGCTGGCCAGCATCAGCATGCGGGCCTCGGTCTGGGCTTCGATCGCCAGGGGTACGTGCACCGCCATCTGGTCGCCATCGAAGTCGGCGTTGAAGGCGGGGCAGACCAGCGGGTGCAGCTGGATGGCGCGGCCGTCCACCAACTTGGGCTCGAAGGCCTGGATACCGAGGCGGTGCAGGGTGGGGGCTCGGTTGAGCAGGATCGGATGTCCCTCAATCACCTCTTGCAGCACCTGCATCACCTCGTCATCGGCGCGCTGGATGAGCTTCTTGGCGGCCTTGATGTTGTTGACGATGTTCTGACGAATCAGGCGGTGGATCACAAAGGGCTGGAAGAGCTCAATCGCCATCTCCTTGGGTAGACCGCACTGGTGCATCTTCAGCTTCGGACCGACAACGATCACGGAACGACCGGAGTAGTCAACCCGCTTGCCCAGGAGGTTCTGGCGGAAGCGGCCCTGCTTGCCCTCGATGATGTCGCTGAGGGACTTCAGCGGCCGGTTGTTGGCCCCCACCACGGTCCGCCCGCGGCGGCCGTTGTCGATCAGGGCGTCGACGGCCTCCTGCAACATCCGCTTCTCATTGCGGACGATGATTTCGGGAGCCAGGATCTCCTGCAGCCGTGCCAGGCGGTTATTGCGGTTGATGACCCGCCGGTAGAGATCATTGAGGTCGCTGGTGGCGAAGCGGCCGCCATCAAGCTGCACCATCGGCCGCAGGTCTGGAGGGATGACGGGGATCACATCCAGTACCATCCACTCCGGACGGGCGCTGGTGGCGATGAAATTGTCGATCACGCGCAGGCGCTTGATCAGCTTGGCCCGCTTCTGGCCTTTGCTGGCACTGATCTCCTCCCGCAGTTGCTCGGCGATCTCTGCAAGATTGAGATCTTCGAGCAGGCGCTTGAGGGCCTCGGCGCCGATGCCGACGATCGGCTCATTTTCGATTTCGGAATCCTCAGCGAAGATCTCGTCCTCGATCTCCAACCACTCGTCTTCGGTGAGCAGCTGCTTGTAGGTGAGATCCTTATGATCACCGGGATCGAGCACCACGTAGCAGTTGAAGTAGACGATCTGCTCCACGTCGCGCAGGGGCATGTCGAGCAGGATCGCCACATAGCTGGGAATGCCCTTCAGGTACCAGACGTGCGAGACCGGTGCCGCCAGCTTGATGAACCCCATGCGGTGGCGCCGCACCCGGCTCTCGGTGACCTCCACACCGCAGCGCTCGCAGACGATGCCGCGGTGGCGCACCCGTTTGTACTTGCCGCAATGGCACTCCCAGTCCTTGGAGGGGCCGAAGATCTTTTCGCAGAACAGCCCGTCCATCTCGGGCTTGAGGGTGCGGTAATTGATCGTCTCCGGCTTGGTGACCTCGCCAACCACCTGGCCGTTGGGCAGGGTGCGCTGCCCCCACTGCATGATCCGATCGGGGGAAGCGAGCGTGATCTTGACGTAGTCGAAGTGGTTCTCGGTGCGGAGGTTGCTGTTGGCCATGGGAACCGGACGCGCGGGAAGGGGAGGGAACGGAGGGGACCGGTGCCGCCGGGCGGCGAACCGCCCGACGGCTGGGGTGCTGGCGATCAGTCGTCGTCGTAATCCGCGACGCCGAGGGATTCGTAGGTGGGCCGGCTGGGGGTGCTGCGGCGTGGGTTGACGTCCTGCATCAGATCGACCTCTTCGCCGGCGTCGGTATAGACGGCGATGTCAAGGCCGAGGGACTGCAGCTCGCGCATCAGCACCTTGAACGACTCCGGTGTGCCCGGGCGGGGGATCGGCTTGCCCTTGACGATGGCGTTGAGGGCCTCGTTGCGGCCCTGCATGTCGTCGGATTTGACGGTGAGCAGCTCCTGCAGGGTGTAGGCGGCGCCGTAGGCCTCCAGGGCCCACACCTCCATCTCCCCGAGACGCTGGCCACCCTGCTGGGCCTTGCCGCCCAGGGGTTGCTGGGTCACGAGGGAGTAGGGACCGGTGGAGCGGGCGTGGATCTTGTCGTCCACGAGGTGCACCAGCTTGAGGATGTGGGCATAGCCCACCGTGACCGGCTGGTCGAAGGGCTCGCCGGTGCGGCCATCGATCAGCTGGATCTTGCCGGGATGGTCCGGGTCGTAGACCCAGTCCTTGCCGGGCTGCCGGGCCGCCTCCTCCAGGTAGGCGGTGACGGTGTTTTTGGATGTTTCAACACCGTGCATTTCGTCGAACGGCACCACTTTGACCCGGGCGTTGAGGTGGGAGGCGGCCCAACCCATCAGGCACTCGAACACCTGGCCGACGTTCATGCGGCTCGGCACCCCCAACGGGTTGAGCACGATGTCGATCGGCGTGCCATCGGGCAGGTAGGGCATGTCCTCCCGGGGGAGGATGCGGCTGATGATGCCTTTGTTGCCGTGGCGGCCGGCCATCTTGTCGCCCACCTGAATCTTGCGACGCTGGGCCACGTAGACGCGCACCACCATGTTGGCGCCAGGCGGCAGCTCATCCCCCTGCTCGCGGGTGTAGATGCGCACATCGACGACGCGGCCCCGCTCCGTGCTGGGCACCCGGAGCGAGTTGTCACGCACATCACGGGCCTTTTCGCCAAAGATCGCCCGCAGCAGCTTCTCCTCGGGCGGCTGGTCGGATTCGCCCTTGGGCGTCACCTTGCCCACCAGGATGTCGCCACTTTCCACGTAGGCACCGATGCGGATGATGCCCATCTCATCGAGATTGCCCAGGCTCTCCTCAGCCACGTTGGGGATCTCGCGGGTGATCTCCTCGGGACCGAGCTTGGTCTGGCGGGCCTCGATCTCGTACTTCTCGATGTGCACCGAGGTGTAGAGATCATCCTGCACCAGGCGATCACTGACCAGGATCGCGTCTTCGTAGTTGTAGCCCTCCCAGGGCATGTAGGCGATCAGCACGTTCTGGCCCAGGGCGATCTCCCCGCCCTCGCAGGCGGAGCCGTTCGCCAGCACCTGGCCGGCGATCACCGAATCACCCTGGCGGACGATCGGGCGCTGATTGAGGCAGGTGTCCTGGTTGGAGCGTTGGTACTTCTGCAGCTGGTGCACATGCTCCTGACCCTGCTCATCGCGGATCACGATCAAGGTGGCGTCCACAAAGGTGACCGTGCCATTGACGCGGGTGATCGGCACCATGCCGGAGTCACGCGCCACCTGGGTCTCCAGGCCGGTGCCCACCAGCGGCCGCTCGGGACGCAGAAGGGGTACGGCCTGGCGTTGCATGTTCGAGCCCATCAGGGCGCGGTTGGCGTCGTCGTGCTCCAGGAAGGGGATCAGGGAGGTGGCCACGGAGATCACCTGCACCGGCGAGAGCTGCACGTAATCCACCTGGCTGGGCGGCACGGTCTCGAAGTCCTGGCGGTAGCGGACGGGGACCAGGTCGGCGGTGATGCGGCCCTCGCTATCGGTGGCCACGTCGCCGGGGGCGACGCGGCACTCGTCCTCCAGGTCGGCTGAGAGGTAGATGGGGTTGCCCTGCTTGATCACCACACCGTTCTCCACCTTCCAGAACGGCGTTTCGATGAAGCCGTATTCGTTGACGCGGGCGTGGGTGGCGAGGGAACCGATCAGGCCGGCGTTCGGTCCTTCCGGGGTCTCGATCGGGCAGATGCGGCCGTAGTGGGACGGGTGGATGTCGCGCACGGCGAAGCCGGCCCGCTCCCGGGTGAGACCGCCTGGGCCGAGGGCGCTGATGCGGCGCTTGTGGGTGAGCTCCGCCAGGGGGTTGGTCTGATCCATGAACTGGCTCAGCTGGCTGGAGCCGAAGAACTCCTTGATCGCCGCCACCAACGGCTTGGGGTTCACCAGCTGGGCCGGGGTGAGCGAATCGGTCTCACCGACGGTCATGCGCTCCTTGATGATCCGCTCCAGCCGGTTCAGACCCACACGGACCTGGTTCTGCAGCAGCTCGCCCACGGAGCGCACGCGGCGGTTGCCGAGGTGGTCGATGTCATCAAGGGTGGCACCGCCGACATCGAGCTCCAGGTTGATGAGATAATCGATGGTCGACAGCACATCCTCGGGTGTGAGGGTGCGGGTGGCGTCGGGGATGGTGAGCCGTAGTTTCTTGTTGATCTTGTAGCGACCGACCCGGCCGAGGTCGTAGCGCTTGGGATCGAAGAAGCGACTGTGCAGGAGCTGCTGACCACCGCTCACCGAGGGGGGTTCCCCGGGGCGCAACTTCTTGTAGAGCTCCAACAGAGCCTGATCCTCCGAAGCGATGCCTTCGTCGTTGGCGGCCTCGATCGACTTTTGATAGTACTCTGGGTGGCGCAACTTATCGAGAACGTCGTTATCGGAGAGACCGATGGCACGCATCAGAACATGCGCGTTGATCTTGCGGGTTTTGTCGACCCGCACATGGAGGAGATCGTTCTTGTCGGTTTCGAACTTGAGCCAGGCGCCCCGGTTAGGGATCAGGCTGGCGTTGAAGGTTTTACGGCCGTTCTTATCCTGCTCATCTTTGAAATAGACACCCGGGCTGCGCACGATCTGGTTGACGATCACACGTTCGGCGCCGTTGATGATGAACGTGCCGCGCTCGGTCATCAACGGCAACTCGCCGATGAACACCTCCTGTTCCTTGATCTCCCCGGTTTCCTTGTTGATCAGACGGCAGGTGACATACATCTGGGACGCGAAGGTCGCGTCACGGCGTTTGGCTTCCTCCACGTCGTGGCGGGGGCGCTTGAGGCGGTACTCACTGCCGATGAAGTGGAGCTCGAGCTTGCCGGTGTAGTCAGTGATCGGCGAGAAGCTGTCGAGTTCCTCGATCAGCCCTTTCTCGAGGAACCACTTGAAGCTGGCCCGCTGCACCTCCACCAGATCGGGCAGGTAAGTGACGGTCTTGGCGACCTGGATCGCGCTGCTCATGCGGGGGAACTGCGGGACGGGGGACGGGGATGGGCTGGGAACCCGGGGCCGGGAAGGGTGGACAACGCCGGTATCGACGCTGGCGACGAGAACAGGCGCAACAACCGCAATCGCTCCCGCCGCGGGGGTGGGAGCAGGATCGGGTTGTGCGCCTATGGATCTCGCCGCGAGGCGAGCTCGGGTGATTCAGCCGGGGGAGCCGCTGCCCCGATGGGCGAGGCGACCGGGGGGATCATCGGTGACTGGATCGACAAAGGGAGCGCTTCCGCTTCCAGGCCAATAAACCACTATACACAGAGGGGGGGCAGGGCGAAGAGGCGGCTGGCATTGTCGGTGCTGGCCCGGGCGACCTCCTCAAGGCTCTCGCCCCGCAGCTCGGCGACCCGGGCCGCCACCGCCGCCACAAAGGCGGGTTCGTTGCGCTGCCCGCGTCGGGGAACCGGGGCGAGGAAGGGGCAGTCGGTCTCCACCAGATAACGGTCGGCGGGCACCTGGCGGGCGCAGGCATGGGTGGCCTCGGCTTTGGGGAAGGTCACCGTCCCGCTGAAGCTGATGAAAAAGCCCAGATCCAGGAACCCCTCCATCTCCGCCGGGGTGCCGCCCCAACAGTGCATCACCCCCCGGGGACAACGACCGAGCGCACGACGGCGGCCGAGCTCCGCCAGCATCGGCGCGGCAGCGTCGCGGCAGTGAACGATCACCGGCAGGTCGAGATCCACCGCCAGATCGAGCTGGGGGCCCAGCACCGCCAACTGCTCCTCGAGGTTTTTCTGGCGAAACAGATCCAGACCGAGTTCCCCGATGGCCACCACGCGAGGATCCGCCTGGGCGGCGGCCCGAAGCACCGCAGCGGTATCGTCTGACCAGCGCTGGGTGTCGAGCGGGTGAACCCCGACCGAATAGCGAAGCTCCGGCAGCCGGTCCGCCAGGGCTCGGATCGCCGGAATCTCGGAGGGCTCCACACAGGCGTGCACCAGGGCCGTCACGCCGGCCTCGCGCCAGCGGGTGACCACCGCCTCCAGGTCGTCCTCAAAGTTGCGGAAAACGATGTGGCAATGGGAATCCACCAGCGGCACCCGGGGGGGGGCGAGGGTGGGTGGGGCACTGGCGCTCATCGGCGACGACCGGCAGGGCGGTTCAGGGCCCCATTGTGGCCTGAGCGATCAGGAGAGGGCGGCGATCTCCTCGGCGGGGGCGCCGGGGGCGGTGCCGACGGCGGCCGGAGCCGGTGCACCCGCGGGCTCCAGGGCCCGACGCACGGCCACGCTCAGGCGCGACTTCTGGTTGGCGCCGGTGTTGCGGTGCAGCA
>JBIIND010000062.1:0-7889 GCA_044337665.1 Cyanobium sp. | reverse complement strand
GTTCGACCCCCTGGGTCAGCTGGCCCCGGGCCGCCTGCCGGGCGTGGCGGGTTAGAGATCGCTCACCCGATAGCGGCAGCGCAGCTCCAGGCTCTCGCCCGCCGCCAGCTCCAGCCGGCGCTTTCCGCTGATCAGCGCCCCCCGCGGGCCCGTCCAGGGTTCGAGGCAGACCATCGGCCGCGGCGGTTCCGTCCAGATCACCACCAGGTCGAACGGTGGGGAGGTTTCCAGGTGGATCGCGCGGCCGGCGGTGGGATCCAGCAGCCGCACCGGGCCGGAGGCCTCGCAGAGCAGGTCGACGCCGCGCCCCAGCCGCTGCAGCTGGTTTTCCGTGGCGTCCGCCTCCATCGTGTGGTGGTCGAGGCAGCCGGGAGGCAGGCCGGCGAGATCCACCGCCGCCGGATCGCTCACCGCCAGGTAGGGGTGCAGGCCGAGGCTGAACGGCATCGGCGCGGCCCCCACCTCGCCGCGGTGGCGCACCCGGGCGGTGATGGCCAGGCCTGCGGGTTCGAGCCGGTATTCCAGCTCGAGGCGGAAGGCAAAGGGGAAATGGGCACGGCTGGCGGCGTCGTCCTCCAGGGTCAGCCGTACCCCCGGGTCCTCCAGCGCCTCCAGCTGCCAGGCCATCGTGCGGGCAAAGCCATGCTGGGGCAGGGGGAACGATCCCTGGGGCAGGGGCAGGCGGTCGCCGGGCAGGTTGCCGCAGATCGGAAACAGCACCGGTATGCCGCCACGCACCGAAAGGGAGGGATCGGCGAAGCGCGCGGCGTCGAAATAGAGCATCTCGCGGCCGCCGCAGAGCCAGCCACTGAGCAGGCCACCTCGCTCGGGAACGAGCCGCAGAGAATCCCCACTGGCGGGATCGCTGCATACCCAGTGGTCGTAGGGATCAGACGCGCGTGCCAGCGGCATGGGCGGGCGGCCATTCGCTGGCGACCCTAGCGGCGCGCGGAGACGGGGCCGGCGCCTCCGGCAGTGAGGCCAGCCATTCGAGCAGCGCGGCGTTCACCGGGGCGGGCACCTCGTCGTGCGGGCAGTGTCCTGCCTCCAGCACCACCTCCCGGGTATCCGGCGGCGCGTGGCGCTGGAAGCTGGCCCGGCGGCCGGCGGCGTTGATCCAGGGATCCCGGATCCCCCAGAGCAGCAGCAGCGGCGCGTGCAGCTCGGCGAAGAGTTCATCGAGCGGCTGGCCCCGGGGAATGTCAAACACCGTGCGGAACACGGCAAAGGCACCAGGATCGAGGGAGGGGCGGCGGATCGATTCCACCAGCGCCTCATCGACGTTGGTGCGGTCGACGTACACCTGCAGAAGGGTGCGGCGGATCGTGGCCGGTCGGCGCAGGTTCTCGAACAGCAGCCGCTGCAGCACCGGGCCGCGCAGCAGCGCCGCGCCGATGGTGCGCCGGGCGATCGCCCCCCACCCCTGGGGCTCGGCCTGTTCGTCGCTGAACGGGCCGGCGGCGTTGACCAGCACCACCCCAGCCGCCTCCGCACCGAGGGCGGCGCCGGCCGCCAGGGCCGCGTAGCCGCCGAGGGAGTTGCCCACCAGCACCGTGGGCCTGCCGATCCGCTCGCGCACGTAGGCGCACAGCTGGTCGCGCCAGAGGGCACCGCCGTAGGCCGGACCCTCCGGCTTGGCGCTGCGCCCGAACCCCAGCAGGTCGATGGCGTGCACCTCATGGTGGCGTCCCAGCACCGGGATGTTGTGGCGCCAGTGGTCGGTGGAGGCCCCGAAGCCATGCACCAGGAGCACGGCGGGGCCCTCCGGCTGCTCGGGCGCGACCCGCAGGCCATGCACCGCGTGGCCCTGGAAACGCCACCAGGGCTGCGGCGGTTCGGGGAGCGGAGGCATCAGCGCGGCCAGAGACAACGGGGTTGCTGGGGGATGCTAGGAAGCCAGATCGGCCCGCCGATGCTTCTCCCCTTCCGCGACCTCGCCCCCCTGCTGCCGGGCATCGCCCTGTGGGCGCTGGCCTTCTACCTGCCCCTCACCGCCTCCCTCACACCGCTGGAGCAGAGCCTGGCCGCAGGCCCCCTGGATCCGGCGGTGCAGCAGCTCCTGCTGGTGCTGGCCGGGTTGGCCCTGGCCCTGGCGGTGGGGCTGGGCAGCGAGGTCGCCGTCTGTTGGGCCCTCGGCCCGGGTTGGGCCTCCAGCCTGGCCCTGATGGCGGTGCTGGCGGGCCTGTTCTGGGGGCTGGCGGGTCGGCGCGATGACCCGCCAGGCTGAGCGCCAGCCCTCAGGTGCGCCAGTCCAGCCACGGCAGCCCGGGCACGATGGCGGCTGTGGCGGCCCGGTAGGCGGGATAGTCGGGATGGGCCTGGCAGAGGCTGCGCTCCTCCCGACGGGCCTTGCCCCTCAGCACCGCCGCCAGGGCTGCCAGCAAGGCCAGGTGCAGCAGGCTTCCCCGCAGCAGCGCCACCCCAAGGGCAGCGGCCAGCACCGCCTGGTAGAGCGGATGGCGGCAGTGGGCGTAGGGACCCTTCCGCACCAGGGCGGCGCCTGGGATCGGCTCCGGCAGGGGCGTGAGGCTCGATCCCAGCCCCAGCAGGGCCCGCAGCGCCCGGGCCAGGCTCACGAGCAGCAGCAGGCCCCCGGCCAGGCGCGGCGCCAGCGGCCAGACCAGCCCCAGGGCCGCGGGGGAGGGCAGGGGTGGCAGCAGGGCCACCGCCGTGATCAGCAGCGCCTGGGCGGCCAGCCACCACTCGCCGTGGCGGTTGTCGCGCCAGCCACCCCAGCGGAAGCCCCAGCGCTCCAGCTGGGCGGCGGGGCCCCCGCCCCGTTCAGATCGAGGGGTCGACAACCGGGGCCTCCCGGGAGGAGAGCACAAGCCGCAGCAGCAGCGGCGCCAGGAAGGTGGTACCGATCACCATCAACAGGATGCCGGCCTCCAGGGCTGGGGTGAGCAGACCCGCCTGGGTGCCCAGGCCCAGGAAGATCAGCCCCACCTCGCCCCGGGGCAGCATCCCCAGGCCCACCATCAGGCGGTCGGTGGGCTGGCTGCTGAGGTAGCCCCAGCCCGCCGCCACCTTGCCAACGATCGCCACCACCAACAGGAACAGGGCCACCACCAACCCCTCCCGGTTGGCGGGGTCGAAGGGATTGAGCACCGACAGGTCCATGCCCGTGCCGATCAACACGAAGAACACCGTGGCGAAGAGGGCCACCAGAGGCTTGACGGTTTCCTGGATCGCCTCGGTGTGCTTGGAGGCGCTGAGGATCAGGCCGGCGGCGAAAGCCCCCAGGGCGGCTTCCAGGCCGATGGCCTGGGCGGCGAAGCAGCAGAGGCTGAGCATCACGAAGGCGGCCACCGGCACCTCGCCCGGCGCCTTGAGGTTGTCGATCAGCCAGTCAAAGGCCGGGGCGGCGGTGCGGCTCAGAAACAGGGCGGCCGCCACGAAAATCGCCGCAGCCGCCACGAGCTTCAGGATCGGTCCGGCGGAGATCGCGTCCCCTCCAGCCAGGGCCACCACCACCGCCAGGATCACGATCCCGAGGATGTCGTCGAGCACGGCGGCGCCGATCACGATCTGACCCTCGCGCGTCCTGAGATACCCCAGTTCTCCGAACACGCTGGCGGTGATGCCGATGCTGGTCGCGGTCATCGCCGCTCCGGCGAAGATCGCCAGGATCAAGGGCAGGTGAAAGAAGTAGAGGAGGCCGAAGGTGCCGAGGGCAAAGGGCAGAACCACGCCGGTCACCGCCACGGTGCTGGCCTGCACCCCCACGGCCATCAGTTCATCAAGCTCGCTTTCCAGGCCGGTGAGGAAGAGGAGGGCGTAAAGCCCGAGCACGGAAACCTGCTGCAGGCCCGGGAAGCTTTCGTTGTAGAGCTGCTGCACCTGCGAGGCGCTCACGCCGGAGAGGGATCCCACCAGCTCGAGCAGCCTCTGGTTGATCAGACCCCCCGTCTCGGGGGGGAGCAGGAGGTGGAAGCCGCTGATGCCGATCACCACGCCCGCCAGCAGCTCCCCCAGGATCGTGGGCAGGGAAAGGCGCGCCATCAGCTCCGCCATCGCCCGGGCCGCGATGAACAGCACCAGGAACCGTCCGACTTCGATCAGGGTTGCGGCCACCTCGATCGAGTGGTTGCCGATCTCAAGCAGCAGGGGCTCGACCAGCAGGGGCGGCATCAGGGGGCAGACGTACCGGGGCAGACGTTAGGTCCCCCCATCGCCGCGGACGGTTTGTCCGGGATCGCCGGGATTCCCGGGAGGTGCCCATGCCCCCCCTGGCTACCGTTGATCCGGAGGGGCGTTCCCTCCACTGCGCCGCGCCTTCCCCATGACCGAACTCAAGCCCCTCAACCTGCGGCTGCCTACGCCCGGCTGTTACGCCGACGCGGATCGCAGCGGTCTGGAGGCGGCGGATGTGTTCGATGGCATGACCGAGCACCTCTTCTACACACTCGGCAAGCTCGCTCCCACCGCCAGCCGCCACGACCTGTACATGGCGTTGAGCTATGCCGTCCGCGACCGGTTGATGACCCGCTACCTGGCGGGCATCGAGGCCATCAATGCCACCCCGACCCGGGTGGTCGCCTACCTGTCCGCCGAGTTCCTGATCGGGCCGCAGCTCAACAACAACCTGCTGATGCTGGGCATCCAGAAGGAGGCGGCCGAGGCGTTGCGCCGGTTCGGCATCAACGACCTTGACGAGATCCTCGACGTGGAAGAGGAACCGGGGCTGGGCAACGGCGGCCTGGGTCGGTTGGCCGCCTGCTTCCTGGAGTCCCTGGCTTCGCTGCAGATCCCGGCCACCGGTTACGGCATCCGCTACGAATTCGGCATCTTCGACCAGCTCATCCGCGATGGCTGGCAGGTGGAGATCACCGACAAGTGGCTCAAGTCGGGCTGGCCGTGGGAGATCCCCCACCCGGACCAGGCCTGTTTCGTCGGCTTTGGTGGCCGCACCGAGAGCTACCGCGACGACAGTGGCCGCTACCGGGTGCGCTGGATCCCCGCCGAGCACGCCATCGGTGTCCCCCACGATGTGCCGGTGCTCGGCTATCGGGTGAACACCTGCGATCGGCTGCGCTTGTGGCGTGCCGACGCCACGGAATCGTTTGATTTCTACGCCTTCAACATCGGCGATTACTATGGTGCAGTGGAGGAGAAGGTGGGCAGCGAAACCCTCTCCAAGGTTCTCTATCCCAACGATGGCACCGATGAGGGGCGCCGGCTGCGCCTCAAGCAACAGCACTTCTTCGTCTCCTGTTCGCTGCAGGACATGCTGCGCAGCCTCGATCTGCGCGGCATCCCGGTGCAGGAGTTCCCCGATCATTGGGCGGTCCAGCTGAACGACACCCACCCGTCGATCGCGGTGGCTGAGCTGATGCGCCTGCTGCTTGATGACAAAACCCTGGAATGGGATCAGGCCTGGGATATCACCACCCGCTCTCTGGCCTACACCAATCACACCCTATTGCCGGAGGCACTGGAGAAGTGGGGCCTCGATTTGTTCGGCTCCCTGTTGCCGCGCCATCTGGAAATCATTTATGAGATCAACAGACGCTTCCTGCAGCAGGTGCGCATTCGCTATCCGGGCAATGAGCAGATCCTGCGTCGGGTTTCGATCATTGATGAGGACGGCCACAAGGCCGTGCGCATGGCCCACCTCGCCACGGTGGCCTCTCACCACGTCAACGGTGTGGCCGCCTTGCACAGCGAACTCGTGCGCACCGATCTGTTCCCCGAATTCGCCGCCATCTGGCCGGAGAAGTTCACCAACGTCACCAACGGTGTCACGCCGCGCCGCTGGGTGGCCCTGGCCAATCCCCAGCTTGCGCAGCTGCTCGACGAGACGATTGGCGATGGCTGGGTCTGCGACCTCGATCGGCTGCGCCAGCTGGAGCGCCTCGTCGACGACGCGGCCTTCCTGGAGCGGTGGGGCGACGTGAAGCTGGCGGTCAAGCGCCACCTGACGAACTACATCCATCGCCACACCGGCGTGTTGGTGGATCCCGCCTCGATGTTCGACGTACAGGTGAAGCGAATTCACGAGTACAAGCGCCAGCACCTCAATGCCCTCCAGGTGGTGGCCCAGTACCTGCGCATCAAGAACGGTCTCGGCCAGGACATGGCACCCCGCACGGTGATCTTCGGCGGCAAGGCAGCGCCGGGCTATGCGATGGCCAAGCTGATCATCCGCTTCATCAATGGCATTGCCGAGACGGTCAACGCCGATCCCGACATGGATGGCCGTCTGCGGGTGGTGTTCCTGCCCGATTACAACGTCAAGCTGGGCGAGCGGGTCTATCCTGCGGCGGATCTCTCCGAACAGATCTCCACCGCCGGCAAGGAGGCCTCCGGAACCGGCAACATGAAGTTCGCCATGAATGGTGCTCTCACCATCGGCACCCTCGACGGCGCCAACGTGGAGATTCGCGAGCAGGTGGGCGAGGAGAATTTTTTCCTCTTCGGCAAGACCGCCGTGGAAATTGCTGCCCTCCATCGCGAGGGGTACCGGCCCTGGGAACTGATCCATTCCATCCCAGAACTGCCGGAGGTGCTGCGCCTGATCGAGCAGGGGCATTTCAGCAACGGGGACACGGACATGTTCCGGCCGCTGCTGCAGAACCTCACCGGCAACGATCCCTTCTTTGTCATGGCCGACTTCCATGACTACATGCGCGCCCAGGACGCCGTGAGTCACGCCTGGGCTGACCGTCGCTCCTGGCATCGCATGTCGGTGTTGAATTCAGCTCGCACCGGCTTCTTCTCCTCCGACCGTTCGATCCGGGAATATGCCCAGAGGATCTGGAAGGCGGAGGAATTCCCGGTGACGATCACCTGCGAACTGGAGTGAGGCGCCCGCTGGCGCCCCTCATCCCCGGTGATCGGGCAGATCCGGGGTTTGGTGCAGAAGGCGGTTCAGCCGCAGCCGGTCGGCGTTGAGGGGATCGGGGGCGAGTTCGCCAGCCACTTCGCGGAACTTCTGTTCCACCTCCTCCGGAACGCGCACATCGAAGATGCGCTCCATCAGCGCTTCGATCGAGAAGAGGTGGGCGTTGATATTCTCCAAGTCCCCCATCGCCTGCTGGATGGCATCGGATTCGGGCACGGCGGAGGCCTTGCCAGCTTCAGCGGTGGCTGGGGCGGAGCCCTCCCCATCCCCATCGCCGTACTGCTTCTGCAGTTCCTCGAGTACGCGACCGGCGAGGGTGCGGAAGGATTGCAGGGCGGCCCAGTTGAGCTCCTGCTGCTGGCGAAGGCTCGGATTCTCGCGGATCAATCGGTCATGTTCCCGATAGAACCGCTGGCAATCAGGGCATTGGCAGGGCTCTTCAGGCACCGCGTTCCCTTGGCTGATCTGCTCCCATCATGGCACCAGAGCGCTCCGCCGGCTCAGGCGGCCAGCGGCCCTTCGCCGCACAGGGGGTCATCCAGCCCGCCACCGGGGGATTCGGGGGAATCCCCCGCCATCGGCAGGGGGATTTCGAT
The DNA here is from genome assembly GCA_044337665.1 of Cyanobium sp. Taxonomy (GTDB): domain Bacteria; phylum Cyanobacteriota; class Cyanobacteriia; order PCC-6307; family Cyanobiaceae; genus Cyanobium. The sequence goes on along the minus strand of JBIIND010000062.1, from coordinate 449 downwards.
GGAGCTCACCACCTGGATCACGTCCCGCAGGCGCATGGAGTCGGCAAACCAGCCCATCGCCTGTTCCACGTCACCGCGCCGCTCCGCGTCGGAGGCCTGCTCCTCATGGGCTTCGGCGAGCAGGGCGAGCCAGCAGAGGCAGCGGGCCTGCACCACCGAGAGGTCAAGCTCGTCGGCCTGGCTTTCGGCGATCCTTTCGCTCTCCTGCTGCACAAGCAGGCGAAGCCGAAGGTCGTGGAGCTGGCTGCCGTGGAGCGGACCCATCCGATGCCGGGCGACTGCCCTTCGACCCTAGCTGCAGTGGCCAGGAAGGGAAAGAGAGCCAGGGGTGGCGTCAACCTCTCCCCCCCTGGGCCGCCCTGTTCTGAAGTTGGCCCGCAGTGGACCCGCCTCGCGCCATCCTTGGCAAGATGAGGATCTCAATACAATGGCACCCCGTCCCGCGGCTG
>JBIIND010000061.1:0-7901 GCA_044337665.1 Cyanobium sp. | reverse complement strand
CCCGGGATGCCGTGATCGGCCAGCAGCTGACCCCCAAACCCAGCAGCAGAAGAAATCGGCGAAATGGAAGGGGGTTCAAGGTCAAACGTTCCAAATTCGCCAGATTATGCAGCAGGCCCCACCCATGTGGGTGGTCTGAAAAGACCTCCTTATGCTTCGGGGGGGGCGATCAAGGGTTGCTGTCATGCCTCGCTGACCTGGCCGGCCCGGGGGGCGTGGCTCCGCGCCATTCCCCCGCTCGGTTTCCACTTAGGACGGAGCCATGGATGCCTTTGCCCATCTCCCGGTGCTCGCTGACGCGGTGCGGCAGTCCTTCGCCGTCCTGCCTGCCGGCGCCGGGGGAGGCCCCCCCCGCCTGATCGATGCCACCCTGGGCGGAGGTGGCCACAGCGCCCTGCTGCTGGAAGCCCACCCCCTGCTGGAGGTGGTGGGCCTGGATCAGGATCCCTCCGCCCGCGCCGCCGCCGCCGAACGGCTGTCCCCCTGGGCGGCGCGCGTGCGCATCGTGGCCACCAACTTCGCCGACTACGGCCCCGAGGAGCCGGTGCAGGGGGTACTGGCGGATCTGGGGGTGAGCAGCCCCCAGCTCGATCGACCCGAGCGGGGCTTCAGCTTCCGCAGTGACGGTCCGATCGACATGCGCATGAACCCGGAGGCCGGCGAGACCGCCGCTGACCTTCTCGATCGCCTGGAGGAGGGGGCGTTGGCGGATCTGCTGTTCAGCCTGGGGGAGGAGCGGCTGTCGCGGCGCATCGCCCGCCGGTTGGTGGCGGAGCGGGCGGAGCGGCCCTGGCGGCAGCGCACCGGCGCGGAGCTGGCCTACGCCATCGCCGGCTGCTACCCCCCGGCGGCCCGCCGCGGTCGGCTCCACCCGGCCACCCGCTGCTTTCAGGCCCTGCGCATCGCCGTCAACGACGAACTCGTGGCACTGGAGCGGCTGCTCCAGGTCGCCCCCAACTGGCTGGTGCCGGGGGGGGTGCTGGCCGTCATCAGCTTCCATTCGCTCGAGGATCGGCGGGTCAAACGCGCCTTTCTGGAGGATGCGCGGCTGGAGCGCCTCACCCGCAAGCCCCTGGTGGCCGAGGAAGCCGAACGGGACGCCAACCCCCGCAGCCGCTCCGCCAAGCTGCGGGTGGCCCGCCGCATCGCCTGATGGACGCCCTCCCCGATCCCCTCCGCACCTTGTTGGCTGGGATCCGCGGCAGCGATCTGGCCTGGTGGCTGGCGTTGCTGATCCAGCTGGCCGCCATCCCCGGCACCCTGCTGCCGGTCCTGCCCGGCCTGGCGCTGTTGCCGCTCGGAGCGGTGGTGTGGTGCCTGGCCGTGGGCTGGAGCGCCGGCTGGCCCACCCTGGCCCTGGCGGCGGTGCTGCTGATGATGGGCTGGGGCGCTGACGCCCTGGGGCTCGTGCTTGGCGCCGCCCGCCTGCAGGCCACCCGCTGGGCCTACATCGGCTCCGGCCTGGGTCTGATCGCCGGTTTGTTCGGGTTGCTGCCGGCCCTGCCGGTGGGTGGGCCGTTGGTCGGTGCCCTGGTGGGGCCGCTGCTGGGCGCCAGCGTCGGCGAGCTGATCACCGCCCCCACCGCGCTCGGGCCGATGGGCCTGCTGCGGCTGCGCCGTTCGCTGCTGGTGGGCCTGGCGGTGGTCACCGGCATGCTGGTCAGCCGGCTGGCCCAGGCGGTCCTGGCGGTGGTGGGGGTGATCGGTTTCGTGTGGCTCAGCACCCAGCATCCCGGCTGAAGGTGGCCGTTCAGGTCGACGGGCGTGGGGTCGCAGGCCCCACAGGGTCGAAGAGTTGGCGGTAGGCGGCGGTCGATACGCAGAACGTCAACGGCAGCGCCACGAACAGCCCCACCACCAGGGCCAGGATCCCCGCCAGAAGCAGCAGGGCTTCGAGCGCCACCAACCCCAGCACCGCCCACCACTGGCGATCCACCACCGCCCGCCCCTCGGCCAGGGTGCGCCCCGCTCCGTCGCCCCGCAGCGAGGCCAGTTGCACCAGGAAGTGCTGGTTCACCTGCACGTAGATGAGCAGCACCAGCAGCGCCAGGATCGCCAGCAGGAAGAGTCCGATCCCGGCGGGGGTGGGGGTGAAGCTGTTGAGGATCTGCAGAGGGTCCAGCGGAACGCTGAAGTCGAACAACTGCACGAGGCCCAAGGCCATCAGCAGGAACAGCGGCACCGAGATCAGCACCAGAATCAGGGTCAGCAGCAGGCTGGCCACCAGCACCCGCCCGAAGGCCGGGCCATCCCAGCGCAGCAGGTCCACGAAGCAGGGCCGGCCCCCCTCCAGGGCAATCCAGGCGCCGCGGACCAGGCCAACCCCCGCCCAGAGGCTCAGGGCCCAGGAGGCCAGCTGGCAGACCAGCAACAGCGACGCGGAGACGGCCGGCAGATCCCCCAGAGCCTGCTCGCGGAGGGAATCCACAAGGTTGATGCCCAGGGACAGGGCGGAGACCAGCACGGCGAAGCCGGTGAAGGGCCAGGGGGCACGCTGGAAGGCGGCCCAGCCGTCCCGCAGGGCCGCGCCCACATCAAGACGGGAACCACCGGGGAGTGATGCGGCCATCCCGCGCCATCAGTTGTGCGGACCCTAGGCCGCTTGCGCCAACGGCGCCACCAGGCCCGTGCGATCCCGCAGGCCGAACATCTGGCGGTAGGCGGCGGTGGAACTGCAGGCGATCACGGGCAGCGCCACGAACACGCCCACCAGTGCGGCCAGCGCGCCCAGCAGCAGCAATCCGAGCTGGGCCACCCCCAACCGCAGCACCGTGCCCCAGAGGGGATCGACCACCCGGCGGCCCCGCTCCAGCGTGGCGAGGGACCCTGGTCCCTCCAGCAGGGCGATCGGCGCCAGGAAGTGCTGGCTCACCAGCAGATAGAGGGCTCCGGGCAGCGGCAGCAGCGCCACCAGAAGCGCCAGCGCGCCACTCACCAGGCTCACCGCCGCCTCCAGCAGCGCCAGCAGCAGCACCGCGCCGAACACCAGGCCCGCCAGGGTCAGCAGCGCAGCGCTCAGCCGCCCGAGGGCCCGAAGGTCGGTGCGCAGAAAACACCCTGGGGTGGGCCGGTGGCCCTCCAGCGCGACCCAGCTGGCGCGCACGAAGCCGCAGGCCGTCCAGAGGTTCACGATCCCGATCCACAGGGCGCCCGCGGCGCCGAGCAGCCAGTCGTTCGGGCTGGGGTTTGGGTGATGGGGGGCCAGCAGGGGCGCCAGCCCCAGGTTGCCTACCCCCTGCAGGGCCGTGGCCAGCAGGCTGAAGGCGATGAAGGCCGCCGGCGCGCGGTTGAAAGCCCGCCACCCGTCCCCGAGCGCCAGCCCCACATCGAGGCCGGCGGGGGCGGCACGGGCTGGCATTGGGGAAAAACGTCGAGGTTTCAGGCTAGCGAGCGCCCTTCGCGCAACGCCCTCACCGCCTCGCCCACCGCGGTGATCGCCCGCTGAACCTCCCCTTCCCCCGTGTCACGGCCCAGTCCGAAGCGGATCGAGGCGGCCGCCTCCACCCGACTGCGCCCCAGGGCGGCCAGCACGTGGGAGGGGCTGCCCTGACTGCAGGCTGAGCCGCTGCTCACCGCCAGGCTGCGGCGCAGTTCCCGGTGCAGCCTGCCGCCGTCGACCCCGTCGAGGGTCACGTTGAGGTTGTGGGGCAGCCGCGCCGCCAGGCTGCCGTTCACCCGCACCCCCCCCAGCGCCCGCAGGCCCGCCAGCAGCCGGTCGCGCAGCTCCCCCAGCCGAACGGCGCGCTGCTGGCGGTCGGCCAGGGCCAGCTCCAGCGCCGCCGCCAGGCCGACGACCAGCGGCACCGGCAGGGTGCCGCCCCGCAGCCCATCCTCCTGGCCCCCGCCGAGCTGCTGGGCCGCCAGGGTCACCCCGGGGCGCCGCAGCAGGGCGCCGATCCCCTTGGGGCCATAGAGCTTGTGGGCGCTGAGGCTGAGCAGGTCGATGCCGCATTCCGCCAGCCCCAGCGGCACATGGCCCACGGCCTGGGCGGCGTCGCAGTGAAACAGGGCGCCGCGCTGCCGGCAGAGGGCGCCGATCGCAGCCAGGGGCTGGAGCACGCCGATCTCGTTGTTGGCCGCCATCACCGACACCAGCAAGGTGTCGTCCCCCAGGGCCCGCTCCAGGGTTTCGGGCGCCAGAAGGCCATCGGGCCGCACCGGCAGCACGGTGAGCGGGAAGCCGTGGCGATCCAGCCAGCGCAGGGGATCCAGCACCGCCCGGTGTTCCGTGGCCAGGGTGATCAGCCGCCGTCGCGGCTTGCCCCGCGCCAGCGCGTCCTCCGCCACTCCGCGCAGGGCCAGGTTGTTGGCCTCGGTGGCGCCGCTGGTGAAGACCACCCCAGCCGCGTCCGCCAGCCCCACGGCCGCCGCCACCCCCTCACGGGCCCGCTCCACCGCCGCGGCGGCCTCCAGAGCCGGCCGGTAGAGGCGGCTGGAGGGATTGGCGAAGCACCCCTGCCACCAGGGCGCCATGGCCTCCAGCACCTCCCGGGCGCAGGGCGTGCTGGCGTGGTGGTCGAGGTAGGCGAGCATGGCCCCATGCTGACGACATCACCCGCCTCCGGCGCGCGCTCCCTTCTCTTGATGCTCCTCCTGGGGGTCACCGCTCCGGCGGCCCCGGGCCTGGCTCAGGCGCTGCCGGGGCTCACCCCCGAAGGGCGCCCCGTGCGGCCGCCGGGTTTCGTGCTGCTGGAGGAACGGCAGGGGTTCGATGGACTGCGGGCGGTGGGGGTCTACGGCGCCGTGCCCGATCCAGCCCAGGCCGGCCTCTGGCGCGTGCAGCTGTGGGAGGAGGTGCGCGATCGGGTCACCGTCTCCACCGACAAGGTGAGCTGCCCTCCCGGTCCTCCGCTGCGGATCACCGGGCGCGGCCGCGCCTTGATCGTTCGTGAGCTCAACCCCGGCGGGCCGATCGGCGCCGCCAACCGCCTCGACCACCAGATCTGGTGGGCGGTGTGCCAGCCCCCTTTGGCCGGCCGCGATCCCGCCACCCTCGCGCCGGAGGCCCGTCGGCTGGGCTTCGACGGGCGCCTGCAGGAACGGGAGCAGATCCTGCCGGCCCCCTGATCGAATCGGCCCAGCAGATCTAGATTTCCGCCATGTCCAACCCCTCCGCCTCCGGGGACCGCGCCGGAACCGCCGCCGACCCCGCCCCCTCCCCGGCTGACACCCCACCGGGGGAGGAGAGCCCGAAGGCGCCCGTGCGCCTGCTGCTGGTCGATGATGAGCCGGGCCTGCGCACCGCCGTGAAGGCCTACCTGGAAGACGAAGGCTTCGCGGTCAGCACCGCCAATGATGGCGAGGAGGGCTGGACCCAGGCCCAGCAGCTGCACCCCGATGTGGTCATCACCGACGTGATGATGCCCCGCTGCGATGGTTTTGGCCTGCTGAAGCGGCTGCGGGCCGACGAACGTCTCGGCGGCACCCCGGTGATCTTCCTGACCGCCAAGGGGATGACCGCCGACCGGATCGCGGGCTTCCAGGCCGGGGCCGACGATTACATCCCCAAGCCATTCGATCCCGACGAGCTGGTCGCCCGCGTCCACAACGTGGTGCGCCGCCAGGAGCGGCTGCTGGCGGAGGCCGCCCGCTATGCCGACGCGGACATCGGCGCCATGGCCCGCCAGATCACGGAGATCCGCTCCATGCTCGGCACCGGTGGCGGGGGGGGCGGCGCCGGGGTGCGCAAGGCTCCCCCCGATGTGCAGCTGGATTTCACCCCGCGGGAGGCCAGCGTGCTGCAGCTGGTGGCGGAAGGGATGATGAACAAGGAGATCGCCCGGCGGCTGGAGACCTCGATCCGCAATCTCGAGAAATACGTGAGCCGTCTGTTCATCAAGACGGGCACCGCCAGCCGCACGGAACTGGTGCGCTATGCCCTCGAACACGGGTTGGTGGAGTGAGGGCTGGCTGGCGGCGGCCCCCAACGCTGGCTGGACCTATCGCGAGCGGGTGGGGCCTGACGCGGCGGGGCTGACGGCCAGCGCGTTCTACGCCTCCCGCCACCGCCACAGTGATCGGGCCACCTGGCAGGCCCGCCTGGCCGCCGGGGAGGTCGTGTGCAACGGCCGCTGGCTGCGCGACGACCGGCCCCTGGCGGCCGGCGACCGGCTCGCCTGGCATCGGCCGCCCTGGCGGGAGGAGGCCGTGCCCGCGGCCTGGGAGGTGGTGCATGACGACGGTGACCTGCTGGTGATCGACAAGCCCGCCGGGCTGCCTGTGCTGCCCGCCGGCGGATTCCTCGAGCACACCGCGCTGCGGCTGCTGGAGCGGCGCCACGCGGACGATCCCGCCGGCATCCCCCGGCCCGTGCACCGGCTGGGGCGGTACACCAGTGGCCTGCTGGTCTGCGCCCGCCGGCCCGCCACCCGGGCCTGGCTGAGCGCGCGGCTGCGGGAGAGCACGGCACAGCCGGGCCCGGCGGGCGACCAGGCCCGGGAGGATTCCGGCTGCCGCAAGATCTATCGCGCCCTGCTGGTACCCGGCGCGCTGGCGCTTGCGCCGGGGCAGGACCTGCGGATCGCGGTGCCGATCGGCCGTCGCCCCCACCCGCGGCTGGGGCGGATCTGGTGCGCCGCCCACGACGCTGGCCCCGGCGACCTGGGCGCCCGCAGCACCCTCACCCTGCTGGAACGCTCCGCTGACGCTGACCTGGTGCGGGTGGCGATCGCCAGCGGCCGGCCCCATCAGATCCGCATCCACGCCGCAGCCGTGGGGGCGCCGCTGCTGGGCGATCCCCTGTACCGCCCGGGGGGCGACCCGCGGGCGGAGGCGCTGCCGGGGGAGGGGGGCTATGGCCTGCAGGCCTGGCGGCTGGAGCTGACGCGCCCCGATGGGTCTCGCCTCCGACTGAACGCCCCAAAGGCGCTGCAGATCCCCAGGGGTGGGCCACCCAGCGGCGACCGACAGCCCTCCTAGATTCAGGGACCGAGGCGGCTGCGGTGGCGATGCCCATCCAGGAGGAGATCTACGGCCTCGATCTGCTGGTGTACAGCTCCCACAAGACGGCCACCCAGACCCTGGTGCACACCTTGGCCGACCATGGCTATCGCAGCCTGCATTGCCACACCCTCGCCAATGTCACCACCCGTCTGACGCCGGAGCTGCAGCAACGCTTCCTGGCCGATCTCGAGCGCGGTGAACTGCCCGGGAAGCTGGAGTCGATCCAGGAATTCTGCGAGGCGATGGCGATCCCCGTCGCGCAGCTGCGTTTTGATCCCGGGCTGCAATGGGGTGTCAACGCCTTCGCCGATTGCCGCCTGCATCTCTTCCGCTTCGACAGCCTGATGGGCGGCACCCGCCTGCAGAACCTGCTGACCATGGTGGCGGGACGGCCCATCCGGCCCACGCCGGCCAACCTGAGCGCGGCGAAGTGGTATTCCCCAATCCTGGGCGAATTCCGGGCCAGCCTGCGCCTGCCCGCAGCCCTGATCCGCCGCGTTTACCAAGAGAGGGCGGATCTGCTGCGATTGATGTACCAGGAAGGGGTGAACTCCCTGCTTGAGAACACCCTCGCCCGCTTCGCGCAGAGCGCGGCCTAGGGGCCTGCCGGGGGGGTGGGGGTTGGAAACGCAGGTTGGCGCCGACTAGCGTGCGCCCATGGCTCAAGTGCTGCCCCCCTGGCGCGCCCTGTTGCGCGGTGCCCGGGAACGGGAAGGGCGCTCCCCCGCCGCCCGCTGGCTGCAGCTCGCCACGGTGGCGGCGGATGGCACACCGCGGGTGCGCTCCTTGGTGTTCCGCGGTTGGGCCAGCGGGGCGGCCCTGGACCTGCTCACCGATGCCCGCAGCGCCAAAGCCGATGAGCTGGGGGGCCAACCCGCCGTGGAGATGTGCTGGCTGCTGCCGCGGGCCCGCAGCCAGTTCCGGATGCGCGGCTGCCTCACGCCGCTGCCGCCGGCGGT
>JBIIND010000060.1:0-7956 GCA_044337665.1 Cyanobium sp. | reverse complement strand
GGCCGGCGAGGAGGGCGGCGGTGATCCGGTCCCACCACACCGGGGCGGAGGCCAGCAGCTGGCGCATCAGGGCGTAGACCCCCAGATAGCTCACGAGCTTCATCAGCCCTTTGAAGGCGGCCATGGGCACCGGCGAGAAGCCGGTGGCGAGGATGGCGACGGCGAGCACCCCGAGCAGCCAGAGGTGGATGGGGCCGAGGCCCTGGGCGGGGGTGCGCAGGGCCCAGACGATCCAGAGCAGCCCACAGGCGGCGATCAGCAGGCTGAGGCCGCCGCGGGTGACCAGGGGCAGGCCGGCCATCAGGGCGCAGAGCACCAGTCCGGCCAGCAGGGGCAGGTGGGCCCCGAGACGGCCGGGGGCGGCGGCCGCCAGCAGACCCTGCCAGCGCAGCAGCAGGGGCGTGGGGGCGGGGGCGTGCACGGTCAGGCGCCTTCGGTGTCGAGCGAATTATCGGCTGCCGTCTCGAGGCGCTCCAGGGGGGGAGGTGGCGCGGCGTTGCGGCGGTAGAGCACCCGGTAGATGGGCAGCCCGAGGGCCGCCACATGCCGCTCCCGCTCGGTGGGCACCGGTAGGGGATTGGCCGCGAGCCAGGGTCTTTCGCCGCCGGCGGGGCGCTCGAAGGCGCCGCTGGCTTCCACCAGGGCCACCTGGGGGTCGATCACCGCCGGCACGTCGCTCTGCAGGAAGAGCTCCCCCCCTGGCGGCAGGGCGGCGGCGAGGGCCTGGAGCAGGGCCGGCTGGAGCACGCGGCGTTTGTGGTGCTTCTTCTTGAACCAGGGATCGGGGAACTGGAGGGTGACCAGCTGGAGGGTGCCCGGCGCCAGCTCCGCCAGCCAGGACGGCAGGCTGACGTTGACGTTGGCAAAGCGGTAGTGGAGGTTCGGGAGGGCGGCGGCCCGGCGATCGGCCTCGGCCAGCTCCACCAAGGGCCGGCGGATCTCCAGGCCGAGGTGGTTGCGCTGCGGGTGCAGCTCGGCCATGGCCCGCAGGAAGCGCCCCCGGGCGGAGCCGATGTCGAGGTGGAGGGGCCGGTGGGGGCAGGCGAACAGCTCGACCGCAGGTGGCAGGGGGCGCGGAAGCTGGTGGTAGCGGCTGAGCGGGTTGACGTGCTGCCGCACCATCAGCGCACGGGGACGAGGAAACCCCAGCTGGCGGTATAGCCGTGCAGGTGGGTGGCCCCCGCCAGCGGTCCGATCTCCCCGTTGCAGAACACGCCGCTGATCGGCACCGAGGCGAAGGCCTCCCGGCAGAGGTTCACATCCCCGTCAGCGGTGCCGTAGAGGCCCCGGCCGCGGCCGAGGCAGGCGAAGAGCAGGGCGGCGAGGGGCTCGGGCTCCGCCTCCGCGCAGTCGGCCAGGAGCTGGCGGGATTCGGTGCGGGAGGCCTCACCGTCCCGCAGCTGGAACTGCACCTTCTGGCCCACCCGCATCGCCTCGCCGACGGCGACGGCGCCATTGCGGGGGTCGACGCCGATCAGGTTGCGCACCAGGAAGCGGGTGGGCCCGTCGACGGCACCGGAAAGGTTGAACTCGTTGCGGGCGACGCCGAGGAAGAGGGAGTCGCGCACCTGGTCCCGTTCGGCGGGGGTGAGATCCGAGAGGATGGCCTGGAGGGCGGCGACGGGGCTGCGCCGCTCACCGCCGCGGCTCACCTCGATCACCACATTGCGCTGGGCCTGTTCCACCTCGAAGATCGGTCCGATCGGCCGGCAGCCCTGGGCGAGGACGGGGGCGATGCGCCAGTTGCCGTCGATGAGGCAGCCGACGGCGCCGCCGCGCACCTCCTGATCGAAGAGCAGGGAGCCGTGGCGGGCGCTGTGGGGGGCGGCGACCCCGCCCACCTTCACCGCCTGGGGGTAGGCGTAGTCGAGGCCGCTGATCAGGTCGTTGAGGGCGGTGGTGGTGGGGTCGATCAACACCAGCAGGGATGGGGAGTCGCCCGGCCCGCCGCCGGCTTCCGGGTCGGCGGCGCCGTCGCCGGTGCCGAGCAGGGCCCGCCAGGGTTCGGCGGGCCCGTCCAGATCGGGCAGGGCGGAGGTGTCGATGGCGAAGGGCTGGAGGCGGGCGCCGGGCAGGCGCAGCAGGGTGACGCTGAGGGCGGGCTCCTGCTCCAGCTCCTGGGCCACCCCCTCGCCGTCGGTGCCGACCACGCCGCCGCCGAGGCAGCCGAGCCAGTGGTGGGCCTGCAGCTTCTGGCGCAGGAGGGGCAGGAGGCGGGGCAGGTCGCTGGCGAAGCTGGCGGAGGCGAAGACCAGGGCAAGATCGGCGGTGCCGGCGCCCGCCAGCTGGCGGCTCACCGCCTCCACGGCGCCCTGCAGGGAGGCGTCGCGGGCCAGGGCGGCGCGGCACCAGGCGGAGGAATCGCGCCGCGCCGTCCAGGGGAAGGAGGGGAGACCAGGCATGGGCGGACCCTATCGCCCTGGGTGCTGGCGGATAATGGCGCCTTTCCGTACCCCGCCGCTGTGCCGGACGCTCTCTATCGGTCCCTGGTCTGGCTGGACGTGCGTCTGGGCGTGCTGTTCGCCGTGGCGATTCCCCTGGTGCTGCTGGGCTGGGCGACGCTGCGGCGGGAGACGGCCCTGCTGCGGCTGCTGGGTCTCTACTGGAAGGTGTCGAGCCTGCTGCTGATCGCCCTGCTCCTGCTCACCGACCGCCGCCCGATGGGTTTCCTCCTGCTGGTGGTGGCGCCGCTGTTGATCGTGGCGGTGCTGTGGTTCTGGGGGGATCTGAACGAGGAGCTGGCGGATCTGCCCCCCTGGCGGGCATTGCCGCTGACGGTGCGGATCTGGCGCTGGAGCCTGACGCTCTTCAGCCTGCTCACCGCGGCGTTCGCCAGCACAGCCCTGGCCTGCATGGGGGGGGTGGGACGTCTGCCGTTCTGTGCGCAGTGGCTGGAGGCGCCGCTGGGGCTGAACGGGGTGGTGGCGCAGGTGTTCGGGTTCGTGTTCGGCGGGCAGTGGACCCCGGCGGTGGCGGCGTTTGTGGGCTACGCGGCCCTGGCGGGCTACGGGGTGGGGCTGGTGCAGTGGCTGCTGGTGCGGCTGCCGCGCCAGGGGCGGATCGCGGGGGAGTTCTGAGCGGTGGCGATGGAGGATCCCAGCGCGAGCATCGCCGAGCTGTTGCTGGCCCTGGAGAGCCTGAGCCGCTCGCGACCCGACCGGCTGCTGCGGCTGCGGGGCCAGGTGCCGGTGAATGGGATGGGCGATCCCGACGGCGCGGGCCAGAGCCTGGAGCCGTTCGAACTGCTGATCTACCGGGGTTTTTCCAGCAGCACCTCCCATCCCACCGCCTTCGACCCCGACCGACCGGCCCTGCCGGAGGGGTCGCGGATCGAGAGCGCGGAGCTGCTGGAGGGACCGCTGGATCCGGCGGTGGCGCGGGTGCTGGCGGGGCCCCTGGTGGCCACGGACTTTCTGAGGATCGAGAGCTGGAGCTGAGGCCGCGGCGGATTCAGCTGGAGGCGGAGGTGTAGAAGCGCAGGGCGAAGCGCCAGAAGGCGCGGCAGAAGAGCAGGAAGCCGGCCGCCACCGCCAGGGAGAGGGCGAGCCAGGTGCCGGTGGAGCGGTCCAGCAGGGCTTCGGCGGGCACGGTGGTGAGGAAGGTGATCGGCACCACGAGGGTGAAGAAGGTGCGCAGGCCGGGGGGGTAGGCGCTCACCGGGTAGCGGCCGGCGGCGAGCACGGCGCGCAGCACTTCGGTGGCGTTCCAGGTTTTGACGAACCAGATGCTGGTGGCGGCGAGCAGAAACCAGAGGCTGTAGAGGATCAGGCCGGCGCAGAGCACCATCAGCAGTCCGGTGGCGAGGGAGAGCGGTCCGGGCCGGGCGCCCGCCTGCCAGGCGGCCACCAGGGCCAGGGCCAGGCCGATCACCATCTCCGGCAGGCCCCAGGGGCTGAGGGTGCGGGTGGAGAGCCAGAACTGGGAGTCGATGGGTTTGAGCAGCACGAAATCGAGGGTGCCCTCGCGCACGTGGGCGACGATCGTGCTCAGATTCGGTCGCAGCAGGGTGGTGGCCAGCCCATCGAGCAGGGTGTAGATGCCGAGCACCACCAGGGCGGCTTCCCAGCTCCAGCCGCCCAGCTGGCGACCGGGGCCGTACACCAGGGAGAGCACGAACAGGCTGCCGGCGAGGTTGCCGGCGGTGGCGAGCAGCTCGAAGAGCAGGTTGACGCGGTATTCGCCCTGGCTGGCCCGGGCGGTGCTCCAGAAGCGGCGCAGGGTGAGGGTGTGGCGACGCCAGGCGGCAGGGGTGGGGGGGCTGTCCATCAGGCCCCCATCGCCGAATAGCGGCGCACACCGGCGCGCCAGAGCAGCATGCAGAGGGGCAGCAGCACGGCGATCCAGGCCCCCATCACCGCCAGGCCGCGGCCGACGGCCAGGGGTTCACCGGCGAGCAGGGCGGCGGGGAAGCGCAGGATCCAGGGGAAGGGCGTCCATTCGGCCAGGCGCCGCACCGTCGGGGGAAACATCTCCAGGGGGGCCACCAGGCCGGAGAGAAAAACGAAGGGGATGTACACCAGGCGCTCCAGGGCGCTGGCCCGCTCGGTCCAGAAGCAGAGGCAGGCGATGGAGCTCTGGATCAGGAAGTTGATGGTGAAGCCGAGCAGGGTGGCCAGCAGGCCGGCGGCGGCGCGGGCGGGCGTGGGCCACCAGAAGCTGCCGGGCTGGAGGGCGAAGAAGAGGGCGACGATCAGCACCACAAAGGGCAGGCGGGTGGCCTGTTCCGCCAGGTGGGCGGCCACGTGGCGCCAGAGGGGCGGCAGCGGTTGCAGCAGCTGGGCGGCGAGGCGGCCGAGCAGGGCGTCCTCCTCGAAGGAGAACACCACCCAGGCGATGGTGAACTGGCGCACCACGAACACGGCGAGGAAGTAGCGGCCGAGCTGGGCGGGATCAAGGCCAGCGGTGGCGGCGGGGTCGGCGCTGGCCAGCTCACTCCAGAGGCCGAGCATCACGAACGGCAGCACGCCGGAGAGGGCCCAGAGGGCGATCTCCATCCGGTACTCGAGCATGGAGGCGTACTGGCTGCTGAGCAGCACGCGGGCCAGGCGCAACGGGGAGCGTTTCATGCCACCGATCCCCGGGTGAACAGATCGCCGATCAGCTCCTCGATCGGCGGTTCGCTCACCTCCAGGTCGTCCACCTCCAGCTCGCCCAGCAGGCGGGCCACCACTTCGGTGAGCCGCTCCCGTTCGATCAGCAGCACGGCGGCGCGGCCTTCGAGGGATTCGAGCTGGCCGTAGGGGCGCAGGGCTTCGGCTGGGAGGGGATCGCGCAGTTCGAGGCGCACCTGACGGCGGGGGGCGAGCCGTTCGGTGAGCTGGCGCAGGCTGCCGTCGTGGAAGAGGCCGCCCTGGTGGATGAGCAGCACGCGGGGGCAGAGGGCGGTGATGTCGGCGAGGTAGTGGCTGGTGAGCAGCACGGTGGCGCCGGTGCGGCGGTTGTAGTCGGCCAGGAAGGAGCGCACGCGGGCCTGGGCGTTGACATCGAGCCCGAGGGTGGGTTCATCGAGGAAGAGCACCGCGGGCTGGTGCAGCAGGGCGGCGAGCAGCTCGGCCTTCATGCGCTGGCCGAGGGAGAGCTTGCGCACGGGCCGGGTGAGTTCGGGCCCCAGCTCGAGCATCTCCGCCAGTTCGTCGATGCGGCGCTTGGCTTCCGCGTCGCTGATGCCGTAGATGGCGGCATTGACGCGCAGGGAATCGAGGGGCGGCAGATCCCAGAGCAGCTGCTGCTTCTGCCCCATCACCAGGGTGATGCGGCTGAGGAAATCGGCCTGACGCCGCTGGGGCAGGAAGCCGGCCACCTCGGCCCGGCCGGCGCTGGGGTGCAGCAGGCCGCTGAGCATCTTGAGGGTGGTGGTCTTGCCGGCGCCGTTGGGCCCGAGGAAGCCCACCATCTCGCCGGGCTCGACCGTGAAGCTCACCTGCTTGACGGCCTCCACATCGCGGGTGCGGCGCTTCAGCAGGTGGCGCAGGGTGCCCGACAGCCCCGGCTGCTTGTCGGCGATGCGGAAGGTCTTGCCGAGCGCTTCGCAGCGGATGATCGCCATGGGGGCGACGGTAGCAAGGGGGGCTTGCCGGTTTCAGCCTTGGGTTTTGGCCCCCGCCCCGGTGAGAGCCGCCGCGAAGGCCGCGGCGCGGAAGCCTTCATCGTTCCGCAAGCTGCGGGCCATCGGGGTGAGCTGGAAGGTGGTGGATTCGTCCTGGCAAGCGAGCCAACCGCGCCGCACCAGGTCATAAAACAGGGCTTTCGACTCCTCCAGGTCCATGCCGAGGGATTCCGCCACCTCGCGGGGCGAGGCGCCGCCGTCTTCCACCAGCACGAGCACCTCAAGGTCGTCAAAACTCAGGGTGTGGGCAAAGGGTTGGTCCATGGGTGGTGGGTGCCCCGACCGGGCGGCGGCTGATGGGTGCTTTCAGCATGGCGCCGCGGCCGCGGCTGGGAATGCTGGGGGGAAAAATCCGAGAGGATGGACATGGCCACACCTGAACCCCCGCCCGGCCCCCCGTCTGTTGGCGCTCGTCCGCCAGGCCTGATCCAGCGGTACAGAGAGGCACTGCAGGCCCGCCACTACGCCCGCCGCACGGTGGACACCTACGAGCAGTGGCTGCGGAGATTTCTGCGGTTTCACCAACTGCGCCATCCGCGGCAGATGGGCAGCGCGGAGGTGAACGCCTTCCTCACCCATCTGGCGGTGGAGGGTCAGGTGAGTGCCTCCACCCAGAACCAGGCCCTATCGGCGCTGTTATTTCTGTATCGGGTGCTGCTGGAGCGGGATCTGGATCTGGAGGGGGTGGTGCGGGCCAGGCAGAAGCGACGGCTGCCCGTGGTGTTGACCCAGGGGGAGGTGCGGGCGGTGTTGGAACGGATGGACGGTGTGGAAGCGTTGGTGAGCGAAGTGTTGTACGGCAGTGGGCTGCGCTTGATGGAAGCGCTGCGGCTGCGTGTCAAGGATCTGGATTTCGAGCGGCGAGAGCTAACTGTGCGCGACGGAAAGGGCAACAAGGATCGGCGGACGATGCTTCCTTTGGGGGTAGGAGAGCGGTTGCGAGTGCAGCTACGGAAAGTGCGACGCCTGCACGAGAAAGACCTTGCTGAGGGGTACGGAAGTGTGCAACTACCCGGGGCGCTCCGACGCAAATACCGGAACGCGGACAAGCAGTGGAACTGGCAGTGGGTGTTCCCCCAGCACCAGCGCTGGCGCAATGAGCAAACAGGAGAGCAGGGTCGGCATCATCTCGATCCGAGCCTGGTGCAAAAAGCGATTCGCCGCGCCGTGATCGAGGCAAAGATCAGTAAGGCCGCCACCTCTCACAGCTTCCGTCATTCCTTTGCCACCCACTTACTCGAACGTGGCCATGACATCCGCACGATCCAGGAACTGCTTGGCCACAATGACATCCGAACCACGATGATCTACACCCATGTGCTGAACCGTGGCCCATTCGGCATCAGCAGCCCTGCTGACAACTTGTAATCCAGCTCACACTATCTAGGTGGATCCGCCAAAGATGGCTGGCACTTTTTCCCGTAGCCCCGTGGATTAGGCGGGCATCCGAAGGGCCTGGGGGCAACTGGGGAGGATCCGCTAAATCGGGGCTTGCAGGATCGCAGATGAGCAATCATGCCTATATTGATGGGGTTATTGCCCCGAGATTTGAATATCGATTAAGGCGCAAGCTGTCTATCGCGCTTGCTAAAGAGGGCCAATCTTGCAAAAACTTATTATCGTCGCCTCAGTGGCTCCAGGTACTTTTGTAACGCCACGAACACATCTTATGCGGATCCGCCTAAGATGCAGCATCTTTCGTCCTTGAGCCGTGAGATCCATTGTGGCGCAGTGACTCTGATGTCTGCTAGCCGGGCGAGTGCTGCGACTTAGGCGGACAGCCGGGGGCTTCGGTGCGACTTAGGCGGATCCGCCCAAACAGTTGTTGGACCAAGCCGCTGCGCGGCAGA
>JBIIND010000059.1:0-7964 GCA_044337665.1 Cyanobium sp. | reverse complement strand
CTGGCCATCGAGGTAGCTGGAGAAGGCCATCAGGTTGATGTTCACCCCGTTAAGCATCAGCTCGATGCTCATCAGCACGCGCACGGCATTGCGGCTGTTGATCAGGCCCCAGACACCGGTGCAGAACAGCAGGGCGGCCACCGAGAGGAAGGCCTGCAGGGGAAGGGAGGCGTCGGGGCTCACGGGGCGGTTTCCTGGAGGGAGGGGGGGACGGGGGGCTGCTCGAGCAGCAGGGGGGTGCGGGATTTCTCGATCAGCCCCTGATCCGCCGGCTCGCCGGTGATCACATCGCTGCCGAACACATCACGGCGGGCCAGCACGATCGCGCCGATCATGGCCATCAGCAGCAGCACGGAGGCCAGCTCAAAGGGCAGCAGGTAGTCGCTGAAGAGGTGCTCACCGATGCGGATGGTGGCTTCCTCACCCACGGGCAGGGGACCGGGCAGGGCCCAGGCGGTGGTGAAGGCCACCCGCAACAGCAGGGCGAACAATCCGCCGCAGACCAGACCGGAAAGCAGGCGCCGCAGCGGCAGGCCCGGGATATCCGCCATCGTCTCGCGCTTGTTCACCAGCATGATCGCGAACAGGATCAGCACGTTGACAGCGCCCACGTACACCAGGATCTGGGCGGCGGCGACGAAGCTGGCGTTGAGGAGCAGGTAGAGGCCGGCGACGGCCAGAAACACACCGCCGAGCAGGAAGGCGGAGTAGACGATGTTGGGCAGGAGCACGACACCGAGCGAACCACCCACAACGGTGGCGGCGAGCACGAGGAAGCAGATCTGCTGGGTGGAGGAGGCGAGCGTCATCAGGCGGAAGCTCCTTTGTCAGGGGCGGCGGGCAGGGTTTCCAGCACCTGCTCGGGGAGTCTGCCTGCCCGCGGAGCGGTGGCGGGCACCCCGTGGGGGTCCATCTCGCCCTTGGGAAGGTAGGCCAGCTCCCGCAGGGGCACCACCGAAGGATCGGAGGTGACGCTGGTGGGCAGGCGGCCGAGGGCGATGTTGTCGTAGTTGAGGCTGTGGCGGTCGAAGGCGGCGAGTTCGTATTCCTCGGTCATCGACAGACAGTTGGTGGGGCAGTACTCCACACAATTGCCGCAGAAGATGCACACCCCAAAATCGATGGAATAATTACGAAGCTCCTTCTTCTTGGTGGCCTTGTTCATCACCCAGTCGACCACAGGCAGGTTGATCGGGCAGACACGCACGCACACCTCACAGGCGATGCACTTGTCGAATTCGTAGTGGATGCGGCCCCGGTAGCGCTCCGAAGGGATCAGCTTCTCGTAGGGATACTGCACCGTGATCGGCCGGCGCCGCAGGTGATCGAAAGTGACGGCCAGGCCCTGGCTGAGGTACTGGGCCGCACCGACGGCGTCCTTGGTGTAATCGCCGACCTTCTTGAGGAAGCCGAACATGGGAAGGAATTCGCAGGGCAAGGGTCAGACCATGATGGGCGCCCCGCAGCCGGAATGGGGGTTGCGGGGGGAGGGGCGGATCAGCCCCCGAAGACCGCCGGAAAGGCGAGCTTGAGGGCGGCGGTGACCAGCAGGTTGACCAGGGCGATGGGAAGGAGGAACTTCCAGCCCAGGTCGAGGAGCTGGTCGATGCGCACCCGCGGCACGGTCCAGCGCAGCAGGATCGCGAAGAACACCAGCAGGTAGGCCTTCAGCACCGTCATGACGATGCCGACGCTGGCGGTGATCACCTGCACCAGGGGGGCGTCGATCGGCTGGCCAACCCAGCCCGCCAGCCATTCCACCGGCAGGGGGAAGGACCAGCCACCCAGGTAGAGAACCGCCACCAGCAGGGCGGAGAGCACGAGGTTGATGTAGCTGCCCAGGTAGAAAAGGGCAAACTTCATGCCGGAATATTCGGTCTGGTAGCCCGCCACCAGCTCCTCCTCCGCCTCCGGCAGGTCGAAGGGAAGGCGTTCGCATTCCGCCAGGGCGCAGATCCAGAAGATCACAAAGCCCACGGGCTGACGCCAGATATTCCAGCTGAAGATGCCCGCCCCCGCTTGCTGGTTGACGATGTCAACGGTGCTCAGCGAGTTGCTCATCATCACCACCGCCAGTACGGCCAGGGCGAGGGGGATCTCGTAGCTGATCGATTGGGCGGCGGCACGCAGGCCCCCGAGCAGGGAGTATTTGTTGTTGGAGGCGTAGCCACTCATCAGCAGGCCGATGGGCTGGATGCTGCTGAGGGAAATCCACAGGAAGATACCCACCCCCACATTGCTGATCAGCAGGTTCTGGCCAAAGGGCACCACCAGCCAGGAGAGGATCACCGGCACAAGCACAAGCACCGGGCCGAGGGTGAAGAGCAGGCCATCGGCCCGGGCCGGGATGATGTCCTCCTTGAACACCAGCTTGAGGCCGTCGGCGAGGGGCTGGAGGATTCCCAGGGCTCCGGCGTATTCCGGGCCGATGCGCTGTTGCACGGCGGCGGAGATCTTCCGCTCCAGCCACACATTCACCAGCACGCCCACCACGGCGGCGATCAGAACGGTGAGCATCGGCAACGGCAGCCACAGCAAGCGGGCTGTACCACTGCTGAGGCCAAGGCCCTGCAGGGTCTCCACGAAACTGTTCTGGAGATCGAGGCCGGCCGTCACGATCGGGGTGCTGTCCATGGGCGGGTTCGGGGCCGTGCGGGGTTGGGCCCCAGGCCGGGCCACCATAGGCGCCGTGGGCCCGGGGGCGGCGAATCGGCGAACCCGTCGATCACAGGCGCGATGGGCGGCTCTCCAGGGGGAGCCACTGGCGCACCCCCGAGCCTGTGTAGATCTGGGTGGGGCGGAAGATGCGGTTGGCCCCGAGCTGCTCGCGCCAGTGGGCCAGCCAGCCGGCGGTGCGGGCGATGGCGAAGATGGGCGTGAACAGGTCGCGTGGGATGCCGAGCTTGCGGTAAACCAGGCCGGAATAGAAGTCGACGTTGGGGAAGATGCCCTTCGGCCCGAGCCGCACCAGGGCCGCCTCCTCCAACCGGCGGGCCACGTCGTACATCTCGTCGTAGCCGAAGCTGCGGAACAGGTCTTCGGCCAGGCCCTGCAGGATCACGGCGCGGGGATCCTTCACCTTGTACTCCCGGTGGCCGAAACCCATGATCTTCTGCTTCTCGGCGATGGCGCGCTCCAGCCAGGCGTCTGCCTGATCGGGCGTGCCGATCTGCTCGAGCATGTCCAGCACGTCCTCATTGGCGCCGCCGTGCAGGGGGCCCGCCAGGGTGCCGACGGCCGAAGCCACCACGGCGTAGGGGTCGGTGAGGGTGCTGGCGGTGACGCGGGCGCTGAAGGTGCTGGCGTTGAGACTGTGCTCGGCGTGCAGGATCAGGCAGGCATCGAAGATGCGGGCCGCCAGGGGATCCGGCACCCGCTCGGTGAGCATGTACAGGAAGTTGGCGGCGTAGTCGAGGTCGTCGCGGGGCTGGATCGGGTCCTGGCCCTTGCGGATCAGCTGGAAGGCGGCCACCATCGTGGGGATCTTGGCGATCAGCCGCACCACCGCGTCGATGACGTACTGGGGATCATTGAGTGCCCGCCGGGAATAGAAGAGTCCGAGCGAAGCGGCGCTGGCCTGCAGGGCGTCCATCGGGTGCCCGCTGGCCGGAAAGCACTTCATCATGTCCCGGATGCGGAAGCTCACCCGGCGGTGCATCTGCACATCGCCCTCGAACTGGCGCAGCTGGAAGATCGTGGGGAGCTGGCCCCAGATCAGCAGATAGGCGGTTTCCAGGAACGTGCTGTGGGCCGCGAGCTGCTCGAGGGGATAGCCCCGATAGGTGAGCAGCCCATGCCGGCCATCGATGTCACAGATCGACGACTGGGTGGCCGGCACCCCTTCGAGACCGGGCCGGTAGACCGGGGCGGATGGATCGGCGGCGGGGACCGCAGGGCTGGCGGGCTCCTTGGCACCGCTGCGGGACGCCTTCACCGGGGCGACCGCCGCGGAGTCGGCCCCGGTGCTGGACGGGAGGGTGGGATCCGCCATGGGCTGCGCTTTCCGTTGCAGGGAAACTAGGTGGGCGGGGTCCGCCGCGCCGTAGCCGGAGCTGCTGACCGGCCCGGCGGTGGGGGATTCAACCGATCAGCAGGCGGGGGCTGAGCAGCAGGCGCAGGGTGGCCTCGCCCGGGGCGGCGGAACGGGGCAGCCGCAGCACCGCCAGCCCCGCCTTGCGCAACGAAAGGCTGGCGGGCGGGGCGCCGATCAGGCGGGCGGCCAGGCGGCTCAGGTCGGGTTCATGCCCCACCAGGATCAGGCGGGGCCGCTCCCCCGGCGGGGACGCCAGGGTCTCCAGCCAGGACGGGAGGAGGGGGAGGGGCTCGCCGCCGGGCGCCAGGCACTCCGCCAGCTCCAGGGCGGGCGCCAGGCCGGCGTCCAGCACCAGCTCCGCCGTCTCGCGCGCCCGCCGCAGCGGGCTGGAGATCAGGCGCCCCCCCCGCAGACCGCGTTCCCCGAGGCGGTGCAGCACCGCACGGCTGCGCTCCCGACCGCGGGCGGTGAGGGCGCGGGCGGCATCGGGCACCGCCCCGCCGCGCTCCTCGGCGATTCCGTGGCGCAGCAGCAGCAGCTCCACCGGCGGGGGGGGAACAGGGGCGGGGAAGGCACTTTCCACTGTTGCCCCTCAGCCGAGTTCGAGGCGGGCCCGCAGGCGCAGGGCGGCGCCGTCGGCCTCCAGGGCCAGGGCCAGCCCGCGCACCGGCGGCTCCGCCCCGCCGCCGGCCAGGGCGGTGAGCTGGCGCCACGGCCGCCAGGGCTGAAGCAGCTGGCGGGCCGGGGCCGCCGCCCGGGACCAGCGCAGGGGCGCCTGGGGTCGTTCGAGGGCGTCGAGGCGCTGGAGCAGGGAGGCGGCGGCTCCGGCGCCAGCGGGGCGGGCCTCCAGCAGCGCCAGGCTGCTTCCCCACCAGGCCTGGCCGTCCTCCGCGGCGCGCCAGCCCGCTAAGGAGGCCTGCAGCTGGTCGGCCCCGGCCCCGGCCCCGGAGCGACGGGCCTGGCCCCCGCCCTCGGCACTCAGGCGCGTCCAGACGAGCGCGGTGCGATCCGGCAGCTCCAACGGGGCCGGGATCAGCCCTTCGGCGGCGAGGGCCGCTTCGATCCCGTCGGGCGCGGGCTGGTCCGCGGGGGTGCCGAGCAGCCAGCCCTGCTCCCCCAGGGCCGCCAGCAGGGGTCCGCCGTCTCCGCCCGCCACCAGCAGGGGCAGCCGCCCGTCCGCCGGCGGCAGCGCGGCCCGGCGCAGCAGCGGCGCCAGCAGCGGCTGCGCCAGGAGGGCGGCGGGATCCTGCACCAGGGCGAGGCTGGTGGGCTGGCCCACCAGGCCCGCGAGCAGGGAGCGCTGCCGGGAATCCTCGGCGGCCTGCAGAGGCAGGGGCCCGGAAAGGTCAAGCTGACCCGCCAGCTCCAGGAACCTCCCCTGGGGCCGCAGGGCGGCGAGCAGCAGGCGGGGCCGCGGCTCGGAAATGGGCGGAACGGCGAGCCCGAGCCAGGGGCCAAGGGCGGCTGGACGGGCCACCAGCAGGCCCACCCCCTCGCCGAGCCGCTCGATTCCCTCCCGCAGCCCCGGCTGGCCCGTGAGGTTGAGCTCCTCGATCTGGGAGACGTCGAGGGCCTGCTCCAGCACACCCCGGCCCGAGGCGATCAGCACCAGGTCGTCCGCCACCAGGGCCGTGGCCAGGGGCACCGGCTCGCTGCCCACCAGGGCGCCGCGGCCGCTGATCAGGCCCATGCCGCGGTAGCGGCTCACCTGCAGGTCGGTGCCGGCCAGGCTGCGGGTCTGCCAGAAGCGTTGCAGGAAGCGGCGGGCCCCCTGGCCATCCCGGCTGCTCAGGGCCAGCAGCCAGCCGCCGGAGGGCTGGGGGGCGGCCGCCCCGGCCTGCGGGGCGGCCCCACCGTCGAACAGCACCAGGGCCATGCCGGGGGCCAGCCAGCTGGCCAGCTCATCGCGGTAGTCGAGACCGGCGGCCGCGAAGGCGCCATCGCGCAGGCGCTGCACCGCATCGCTGGCCTCCCGCCGGGCGCGGGTGGGCGCCACGGCGCGGGCATAGTCCACCAGCTGCTCGCCGTCGGTGGCGAGGAACAGGCTGAGGGGCGCCTGGCGGGGCACGAACCGTGCCGCCCGCGGCAGCGCCAGGGCCTGGTGCTGCAGGGCCAGCGGGCTGCGACGCAACACAAGCGCCCACCCCCCCAGGCCAAAACCGGTGGCCAGCAGGGCGATCGCCAGCACCACCGCCAGGAACGGGCGGCCCTTCATGCGTCCTGAGCAGGATGGATCCATCCTGACGCCCTCCCCGTCCATGGCCCACCCCCAGCCGCCCGCCAACCCCGGAGCGGGGGCGCCCGGGACTCCCCGGGAGCCCGGAACGATCCGCCCGATCGAGCTGGAGGCGCGCCTGCGGGCGGGGGAAGCGATCCAGCTCGTCGATGTGCGGGAGGAGGGGGAGCTGGAGCTGGCGCGGCTGCCCCATGCGGTGCTGCACCTGCCGCTCAGCCGCTCGGCGGACTGGATGGAAAGCCTGGCCGAGCTCCTGGATCGGGAGCGCCCCGTGGCGGTGCTCTGCCACGCCGGGGTGCGCAGCTGGCACTTCAGCTGCTGGCTGGTCGAGCAGCACGGCTACCCGGAGGTCTGGAACATCCAGGGGGGGATCGATGGCTGGAGCCGGGAGGTGGACGCCACGGTGCCGCGCTACTGAGGGCGTCCCCTTAGGGTTGGGGGCCGATTCGCCGATGGGCGGTCGGAACGCAGGGGTTTCTCCCTACGATCCCGCCATACGGTGCGGGTGTCTGCCCCAACCCTCCCCCCTTGGACTGCCTGCCGCGGCGACAACAGGACGTGCTGCGCGCCACGGTGCGGCACTACGTCGACACGGTCGAGCCGGTGGGCAGTCGCACATTGGTGCGCCGTTTCGGGCTGCCGGCAAGCCCGGCGACGGTGCGTTCGGCCATGGGCGCCCTGGAGCAACGGGGCCTGCTCACCCAGCCCCACACCTCCGCCGGCCGGATCCCCAGCCAGCAGGGCTATCGGCTCTACGTCGACCAGCTGCTGCCGGCCCCCGGCGCCGCCGCCCAACAGCTGGAGCGGGAACTCTCGGGTCTCACCCTGCAGTGGTCGGCCCTCGATGACCTGTTGCTGCACCTCGCCCGCCGACTGGCCGACCTGACGGGCCTGCTGAGCCTGATCAGCCGACCGCTGCGGCCCCGACCGCAGTTGCTGGCGATCCGGCTCGTTCCCAGTGGTGCGCGGCTGCTGGTGTTTCTGGTGGAGGGCCCCGCCCTCAGCACCAGCCTCAACCTGCGCCTGCCCGGGCGCCTGCGCCCCCAGATGCCGATCCTGGAGCGCTGGATCCAGTCCCAGCTGGAGGAGGACGGCCCGCTCGACTGGGGGCGGTTGCCGGCGGAGCTGCGGGAGGGCGGGGCGCTGCTGCGCCAGGCCCTGGAAAGCCACGACCGGCAGCGGGGCGGGGAGGCCGAGGCGATGCTGGCCGCCGGTCTGGGTGGCCTGCTGGCCCAGCCGGAATTTCGCAGCACCTCCAGCCTGCTGCCCCTGGTGCAGTTGGTGGAGCAACGGCCACGCCAGCTGCTCGGACCGAGCTCGGCCGAGGTGGAGATCGCCGCCAGCCTCAGCGAGGCGATCTGGATCGGGCGGGAGCATCCCCAGCCCGCCCTGGGGGAATGCTCGGTGGTGCAGGCCACTTACCACTGCGGCGACGGAGCCCAGGGCCAGGTGGCCCTGATCGGACCGATGCGGATGGCCTATGCCACCGCCCGCGCCGCCGTTCAATCGGTGGCGACGATCCTGCAGCGGCTACTGAGCTGACGCCCGCATGACCTATTGCGTCGGTTTTCTGCTGGAAGCGGGGCTGGTGTTCGCCTCCGATTCGCGCACCAATGCGGGGGTGGATTACATCTCCAGCTACAGCAAGATGCATGTGTTTCAGCCGGCGGACGACCGGCTGTTCGTGCTGCTCAC